>CAZCUL010000241.1:0-2817 GCA_964501475.1 uncultured Verrucomicrobiota bacterium
CCTGGTCGCCGACGTACCGCCGTCCCAGCGAGGCGAACCGAAACAGCCGGCTCTGCTAACCGCCAAGCCAGTCCAAGATGAACCTGCGGACGATGACCTGCGGAGGCTGCTGAAAGCGCGTTACAACGCAGCACTCGATGAGGTGCAATCGGTCCAGGTGTTGTTTTGGAGAGGAAAGGTCCCGTTCGACACCGTCGCGGATGCAGGACGCCGCTTCGTGCACGCCGGATTGGAGTTGCACGACAAGCCAGCCGAGAAAATCGTTGTGTTGACGCAGCATTTGGAGCTAGCCTGGATTCCCATACGCCCTATTCCCCTAAACGAAATGGCGGCGCAGGACCCGTTTTCTCGGACAAATCGAGAAATCGCTCTAGGAGATTATTCGATGTAAAGGTTACATTCCACGCTGTTAAATCGCTTGGACCTGTGTTTCATCTGTTGCGTGGAATTCCACTTTTCCCCTACAAAAGCTGTGATTTGCATCAATTGGTGGTTTGTCACGGTTTGGTGGAAAATGAATCTGATGCCGTGGATGGGTGCCTTTTATGTCGACGATTAGCTAAATGGATTTGGCGCACGTCTTTCTCTCGCCACAAAGTACGCCCCACCGGCAATACGAGGCCTTGCGGGCCTATTACGTCGAGGGCGTTCCCGCTTTGGTGGCCGCCGAACGGTTCGGTTATACGGTAGGCAGTTTCCATCAGCTGGCCCATCAGTTTCGGAATGGTCCCAGACGACAGTTCTTTGTTGATACTCCACGCCCGGGCGTCAAGACCGAGGAAGCGGTAAAAGAGAGAATCGTCGTTTTGCGAAAGCAGAACCTGTCCATCTATGACATCAGTCGCGCGCTAAAGAACGAGGATATTAGGCGGACCCCCACAGCCATCGCCAAGCTGCTGAAGGAGGAGGGCTTCGCCAAGTTGCCGCGACGAGCCGACGAGGAACGCCCCGAAACCGTCAAGCCAATCCAAGCCGAGCGGGCTGACGTGCGGGCCCTGTCATACGAATCCCGCATGGTTCGTACCAAATTCGGCGGCTTGTTTCTGTTTCTGCCGGCCCTTGTCGAAATGGGTTTCAATCGTGTGATCGGCCACGCGCGCCTGCCTGGCACGAAGATGGTTCCGGCCGACTGCGCGATGCGCAGCTTGCTGGCCCTCAAGCTGCAAAGCAATCGGCGCCACACACATGTGATGAGCGCCGTTCTCGACGAGGGACTGGCGCTGTTCTCCGGGTTGAACGTGATTCCCAAGCGGTCATTTCTTACCGAGTACAGTTGCCGCATTCCGCCATCGTGTTATCCCCGGCTGATGCGGCACTGGTTCGATGCCATGACTCAGCTTGGCCTGGAGCACGGATCGTCGTTCGATTTGGACTTCCACACAATTCCGTTCCACGGCGAGGACGCGTTGCTGGAAAAACACTATATCTCCAAGCGAAGCCGCCGACAGAAGGGAATTCTGGCGTTTTTGGCCCAGGACGGGGACCAGCGGTTCTTCTGTTACGCCAACACAGACCTACGGAAGAAGCAACAGGACGATGAGATTCTGGCATTCGCCAAATTCTGGAAGGACCGCACGGGCCAGTTTCCGGATGAGCTGATTTTTGATTCCAAATTGACCACACAGGCCAATCTCAACCGGCTGAACAAACAATGCATCAACTTCATTACGCTACGGCGGCGTGGACCCAAACTCCTGGAAGAATTGTCGCGGCGGCCCCAAGGCGCCTGGCGGAGAATCGAATTGTCGGGGGTCTCACGGGTTTACAGAACACCGCGAATTCTGGATCAGCGGATAACGCTCGACGACTACGAAGGGCCGATCCGTCAAATCGCAGTCATGGACCTCGGACATGAAGAACCAACACTGCTGTTGACAAATCAGATGCGGCGATCGGCGACAAAGTTGCTGGAGCGTTATGCTCGACGAATGATCATCGAGAACAATATCGAGGACGGCGTCAATTTCTTCCACATGGACTCGCTGAGCAGTGCCGTGGCGTTAAAAGTCAACTGCGACGTCCAACTAACATTGATGGCCAGCAGCCTGTACCGTCATCTTGCACAGCGGATAGGTCATGGCTACGAGTCGGCGAAGTCAGCGCACTTGTTTCGAGACTTCATCGACGCGACGGCGACGATCGACATCGACGGTCAATCGATCACCGTGCAATTCCAAAGACGCGCTCATAATCCGTTGCTCTTGGCCGCCGGATTCGGGACAACAGACATCCGCGTTCCATGGTTGGGAAAGCGCTTGCGGTTCATCTTCGGGTAGCGCCATCGTGACCCCGTATGGTGTAAACAAATCACCTAAAGCCCGACAATCCGCTCCCCTTCCACGCACACCAAATCTTTAGGTCATTCTCTCGTATGGGAATCCAGGCTAGCCCGCGAAAACGAGAAGAACATCGAAAGCAAGCAAGGTGGTGGTGCGGAATCCGTCGCCGTCCTTCACCGCGCTCGTTATGAGCGGCTGGACGCCGGGATCGAGTTGCTTCGAATCAAGCGAAAGGCCGAAAGGTAAGACGGCCTGTAACGTGCTCGCGAAAAGGTTCATGAGCCCGTAGATGCGCGGCAAATCGGATCGCTGCGCTGCCCCGACCCACATCTACTGGCCACCAAGTAGATGGCGAATCTTGCCATCGTCTGCTCGCTCGCATGGCATGCAAGCAACTCCTACGTGTTGCCGAGTTCCTGGAAACGCACAAATCGGGCTGAAACTGGCATTGACAGATTCTGACGCGGATCGGGGGGATGGCCATCTCGTCAGCTTGTGGAAAGTGCCTCCATTACGGCGCACGGCGGGCCGCACAGGT
>CAZCUL010000242.1:0-4262 GCA_964501475.1 uncultured Verrucomicrobiota bacterium
GCTGGGCAAGTGCCCAAAATGCGCGGCCCAGGTTTTCGAAAGCGGCATGAGTTACGTGTGTGAAAAGGCGGTCGGGCCCGACAAGACGTGCGATTTCCGCTCGGGCAAGATCATTTTACAGCAAGCGGTGGAGCGGGAGCAGATGAAGAAACTGCTGGCGACGGGCAAGACGGATTTGTTGCCCAAGTTCATTTCACGCAAGGGAAGGCCGTTCGAGGCGTATTTGGTGGTGGAAAAAAGCGGCAAAGTCGGGTTCGAGTTCAAGCCGCGCGAGGCGAAGGCAAGGACAAAGACGGCCAAGTCTGCCAAGAAGGAAAAAATCGATTTTACCGGACATGAGCCTGTCGGGAAATGTCCGCAATGCGGCGCGCAGGTGTTTGAAGCGGAGGCGAATTACCTTTGCGAGAAGTCGCAGGAGGAAAAGGCCGGCTGCAAGTTCCGGAGCGGCAAGGTGATCTTGGGACAGAAAGTGGAGCGGGAGCAGATGGCCAAGCTGTTGTCCGCGGGCAAGACGGATTTGTTGACGCACTTTATCTCGAAGGCGGGGCGGCCGTTTTCGGCTTACTTGACGCTGGCCAACGACGGCAAAGTGGCTTTTGAATTTCCTCCGCGGGAAGGAGAGCAAGCCTCGACGCATTCGGCGAAGGCGGAGTAATTCTCCATCCTCCCAACGGCGGAGGTGCGGCCGCCGGTTCCAGGATGGCAGGAGACGAGGGAAGGAGTCCTGGGTTCCTGGCAAACTGAAAGGAAGTGAGGCTTCTCATGTCGGCTCCTCAGGGCTAACGAGTCGAAGGGGGTATGCTGCATTCGCGAATTGATCGGCGGTCGCAGGCGGGGCAGACTTGCGGGAGATGAATCAGGAAGAAAGCGGCGAGCCGAAGAAGGATAAGCTCGTACAGGCATTCCTCGACCACCTTCGCGCCGAGCGGGGCGCTTCCGCTTACACTTTGCGGAATTACGAGCAAGTCCTCCTGGAATTTGGCGCATGGTACGCGCGGGACCGCGGGTCATCCCCGGGCTGGCCTGCCTTGCACCGGGACGATTTTCGGGGGTACTTGCGGTTTCTAGGGCGTGCCAGCAAGAGCCGCGCAGCCATTCAGCTTCGGTTTAGCGCGCTGCGTTCTTTCTACAAACACCTCATCCGCAGGGGTAAGGCCGAGGTGTCACCGATCAAGGGGCTTCTCCTGCCAAAGCTGGAGAAACGTCTGCCGCGCTTCCTGACGCCGCAACAGATGCTTGATCTGCTTCAGGCGCCACTGAAGGAGCTGGCCGCGCTCCAGGAGCGGTCGTCGCGAGAGGTTGAGGAAAGCGAGTTTTACCGGGACGCCGCGGTGATCGAAACGATTTATTCCTGTGGTCTGCGTGTGAGCGAGATCTGCCAGATGCGCTCGCAGGATATCAACTGGGGCGATCAACTCGTGCGTGTCAAAGGGAAGGGGAACAAGGAGCGGCAGGTGCCAATCGGGGCGCCGGCACTGGAGGCCATTCGGGCTTATTGGCAAAAGTTACCGGAAGCGCCTTTGGATGAACATCCCGTGTTTCGGGCCTCTCCGGCGAAAAGCGATCCGATTTACCCGCGCCTGGTGCAGTTGCGATTGAAGCGCTATCTCGAACGCGCCGGCCTGGACCCGAACTTCACGCCGCACAAGTTAAGGCACAGTTACGCCACGCATCTGCTGGATGCGGGAGCCGACTTGCGAAGCGTTCAGGAGTTGCTCGGGCACGCTCACCTCGTGACGACGCAGGTCTATACGCATGTGACCACAGAGCGGTTGAAGCGGGCCTACGATCGGGCGCATCCGCGAGCCTGACGTGTCCGGGCCCCCAAAACATGCCCTTGCCGGGAGTGGCCGAGTAGGGTTTTCTAGACGCATGAAGAAAACCATGATCGGCCGGTTTGGCGCCGGTATCTTTTGTTTGTGGGTCCTGGCCGGTTGCCTGACGGTGACGGCGGAGGAATTGCTCGTTTACTTCGGGACTTATACCGGCGGCAAGAGCGAGGGGATTTATGTTTCCCGCCTGAATGCTTCGTCCGGCGAATTAAGCGCGCCTGAACTTGCCGCGAAGACAGTCAGCCCATCCTTTCTCGCGATTCATCCGAATGGGCGGTTTCTCTATGCGGTGGGCGAGATCGGAGATTTTCGCGGTGGAAAGACAGGGGCCATCGGAGCGTTCGCGCTGGATCGGGAAACGGGCCGGTTGGCGCTTCTGAACCAGCAATCTTCGGGCGGGGCTGGCCCGTGTCATTTGGTAACGGACAAGGCGGGCAAACATGTGCTGGCGGCCAACTATGGGGGAGGCAGCGTCGCTGTGTTGGCCATCCGCAAAGACGGTTCCCTGGGGGAAGCGACCTCCGTAATCCGGCACGAGGGGTCGAGCGTAAACCCGCAGCGGCAGCGGGGGCCGCATGCCCATTCCATAAACCTGGATGCCCGGAACCGCTTCGCGATCGCCGCCGATCTCGGCCTCGATAAGCTGCTCATCTATCGCTTCAACGGGGACAAAGGAACCTTGACGGCCAACGACGAGCCTTATGCCGCGGTCAACCCGGGAGCCGGCCCGCGCCACTTTGCCTTCCATCCCAATGGCCGCAACGCCTATGTGATCAACGAACTGTTCTGCACGGTAACGGCATTCGATTACGATTCGAAACGCGGGGTTTTGAAGGAGACTCAATCGATCTCGACACTGCCTCCGGGAGAGTCTGTAAAAGGTGGCTACAGCACTGCCGAGGTGCAGGTGCATCCGAGCGGAAAGTTCGTTTACGGTTCAAATCGCGGTCACGACAGCATTGTTGTCTTTTCCGTGGAACCCAAGACGGGGCGGCTATCTCACGTCGAGAACGAGCCTACGCAGGGAAAGACTCCGCGAAATTTTGGGATCGATCCGAACGGCAAATTCCTGCTCGCGGCGAATCAGAATTCGGACACGGTGGTGGTTTTTCGCATCGACGCCGCGACAGGCGAACTCACGCCCACGGGGAAAACCCTGGAAGTGCCGAAGCCGGTCTGTGTGAAGTTCGTAAAGCTTTGAAAATGCTGCAGCCGCGGCAGGTTCAGGGAAGCTTAATGCCTCCCACCCTGGTCGCCTTGAGGGCGGCGTTCACCGCCGCGGTCTCCTCGATTGCCCCCCCGGTCTCCGCCGCGTCGGTCACCACGGCCACCGCCACCGCCACCGCCACCGCCGCCACGATCTCCGCGATAACCACGATTGTCCCCGCGCTCGCCGCGGTCCCCCGGGTGCTCACCGCGTTCCCGAGATTCCCCTTCTTCCCGGGGGCGATATTCGCCCGACTCTCCGCCCTGGCCGGTTTCGCCGCTACTAGCTTCGCCCTGGCCCGATATCTCCTTGTCGCGCTCGGCCATGGCGGCCTTGCGTGAAAGGCGCACACGGCCCTTTTCATCCACGCCCAGGCATTTGACCCAGATTTCGTCGCCGAGTTTGACGATGTCCTCCGTTTGTTTGACGCGGAAATTGGCCAACTCACTGATGTGGCAAAGGCCGTCTCTGCCGGGGAGAAACTCGATGAAGGCCCCGAATTCTTTAATGGTGACGACCTTGCCGCGGTAGATCTTCCCGATTTCGGCTTCGGCGGTCATGCCTTCAATGGACTCGCGGGCGATGCGCATGCCGTCTTCGGACACCGAGTAGATATTCACTGTGCCATCGTCTTCGATGTTAATTTCGCAACCCGATTCCTCGACGATGCGTTTGATGTTCTTGCCGCCGGGCCCGATGATGGCGCCGATCTTTTCGGGATTGATCTTGAGCGTAACGATGCGGGGGGCGTGTTTGCTGATTTCCTTGCGGGGCTCAGAGATGGTTTTGGCCATCTCACCGAGGATGAAAAGACGGGCGATGTGAGCCTTCTCGACCGCTTCGGCCATGATCTTGTGCGGAATCCCCGGAAGCTTAAGGTCCAGTTGAAATCCGGTAATGCCTTTATCGGTGCCGGCGATTTTGCAATCCATATCGCCGAAGGCGTCTTCCCACCCGATGATGTCGGAGAGCACGCGGTATTGGGTGATGGCGCCCTGGTCGTCGGTGCTGGTGCACAAACCGATACTGATTCCGGCCACGGGCCGGACGATGGGCACGCCGGCATCCATCAAAGCCAGCGTCCCCGCGCAAACCGTCGCCATCGATGTCGAGCCATTCGATTCCATGATTTCGGTGCTGATGCGAATGGCATAGGGGTATTCCTTCAGCGGAAGCATCGGTTCGATGGAGCGCTCGGCCAACGCGCCGTGACCGATCTCGCG
>CAZCUL010000243.1:0-6111 GCA_964501475.1 uncultured Verrucomicrobiota bacterium
ATCATCGGGGCATTTTTCTGGCCTGGGTCGAGATGCATGGGAAGCAGGACGCGGACTTCTGGGGATGGGGCGAACACGCGCCGAAAGAAAATCGCCGCATTGTTCATCGCCAACTGAAGGACCTTTCTGCCGGAACCGCGACAGCCGGCTTCCGGGCCTTGAACGATTGGATGGCTGCGGACGAACGGGTTCTCGCTGAAGAGCTGCACGCCTCCGTCCGCCAGACGGGCAAGGGCCGCGTCCTGGATTTGACCTATCGTTTGACGCCCGACGCCGATCTTGTCCTGGCGCGCTGGGCTTTCAGCGGCTTTTGTGTGCGCATGCCCAAGGCGGGAAGACTGGTTGTCAGCAGCCCGGAAGGACCGGTCCGCCTGCCCAACCCGAGCCACCTCAAACCGGAATCGGATTGGCCCGAGGCAGCCTGGTACGATTACACACTGGAGCTGCCGGAGGACAAAACTGCGGGCATCGCGGTTATCAATCATCCCGAAAATCCTCCTACGCTTTGGCACAACCATCGCGACATTCGGATGCTCAATCCGTGCATCGTGGCCCCTGAGAAGGTTCGACTCAAAGCGAACCAGCCGCTGGTCCTGCGTTACCGTCTGGTGGCTTACGACGGCCCGGCAGCGGTCGAAGTCCTCGATAACTTGGCCCGGGAATTTGGAGCGAAGGAGTAAGCTGGGTTGCGCAATCGGCAGCGCAACAAGCCGCCGGGAATCCGCGAGACGCCGTCCGGAATGCCGGCGATACTGCCGACTGGAAGGCGGGCGCGACGGTTCAGCCACACCCGATTCGATTTCCGTAATGGGCGGCATCTCAATCAGGCGCAGGCCGCCGCAGCCCGCTTTGGCCGCGTTTGGCCGCGGAATCTGAAATGATTTCGCTTGAACCGGCGAAGCGTTGACTCCCTTTATGGGCAGTTCAAATGCAAAAATACGTCTGTATCCACGGTCATTTTTATCAGCCGCCCAGAGAGAATCCCTGGCTGGAGGCGATTGAGCTGCAGGATTCGGCCTTCCCCTATCATGATTGGAACGAGCGAATCACGGCCGAGTGTTACGCGCCCAACGCCACCGCGCGAATGCTCGATGATGAGAAGCGGATCGAGGACATCGTCAACAACTACGAGAAAATCAGCTTCAACTTCGGCCCCACTCTGCTCGCCTGGCTGAAGGACAAGAATCCGGAAATTCACGAGGCGATTGTCACGGCGGACCGGAAAAGCCAGGAGCGCTATTCAGGCCACGGCGCCGCTCTGGCGCAGGCCTACAACCACATGATCCTGCCGCTGGCCAACAAGCGCGACAAATACACCCAGGTGGGTTGGGGCATCCGCGATTTCGAGCACCGCTTCGGCCGCAAACCCGAAGGAATGTGGCTGCCGGAAACCGCCGCCGACACCGAATCCCTCGAGACGCTCGCTGAATTTGGCATCCGCTTCACCGTCCTGTCTCCTTACCAGGCTTGTCGCGCGCGCAAGATCGGCAGCCGTCATTGGCGCGATGTCAACGGCGGCAAGATCGATCCTTCCATGCCCTACGAAATCCGCCTGCCCTCCGGACGAAAGATGGGAGTGTTCTTTTACGACGCTCCGGTGTCGCAGGCCGTCGCGTTCGAAAAGCTGCTTAATGACGGCGGCACCTTCGCCTCCAGGCTCATGAGCGGGTTCTCCGACAAACGTGATTGGAGCCAACTGATGCACATCGCCACCGACGGCGAATCGTACGGGCACCACCATCGCTATGGAGAAATGGCGCTGGCCGACGCCATCAACCGCATCGAGGCCGACGGCCATGCCAGGCTGACGATCTACGGCGAATACCTCGAGAAACATCCGCCCACGCAGGAAGCCGAAATCCACCAGAAGAGCGCCTGGAGTTGTTCACACGGCGTCGAACGCTGGCGAAGCAATTGCGGCTGCAACTCCGGCGGCCGCCCCGACTGGAACCAGCTTTGGCGGACCCCTCTGCGGGAAGCCCTCGACTGGCTGCGAGACCAGTTGATTCCCCAATATCAGTCGAAGGCAGCCGAGTATCTTAAAGATCCGTGGGCGGCGCGCGACGATTACATCAGCGTCATCCTGGATCGCTCGGACGAAAGCCTGGCCCGCTTTTTCGATCATCATGCCCAGCGCGCTCCGGATGAGGCCGACCGCATTACCTGCCTGCGCCTCCTGGAAATGCAGCGGCACGCCATGCTCATGTACACGAGTTGCGGGTGGTTCTTCGATGAACTCTCGGGCATCGAGACCGTCCAGGTCATCCAATACGCAGGCCGGGCTCTGCAATTGGCCCGCGACCAGTTCGAGACGGATTACGAGCCCGGGTTTCTGGAAATACTGGGCAAAGCCAAAAGCAATATTGCCGAACACGGGAATGGCCGCACCGTTTACGAAAAGTTCGCGCGGCCGGCCATCGTCAACCGCGAAAAAGTGGGCGCCCATTACGCGGTCAGCTCGCTCTTTGAAGCGTATCCCAAGATCACCCGCATTTATTCGTTCACTTTCGAGGAGCAAGACCGCTTCGTGCTCACGGCCGGCAAAGCCCGGCTGGCCATGGGGCGGACCAAGGTGACGTTTGAAATCACTCGCGCTTCGGACCTGCTCACTTACGGCGTCTTGCACTTCGGCGACCATAACCTGAACGGAGGCGTGCGCTTCTTTCAGGGGCCTGAGGCCTATCAGTCGCTCGTGGAGGAGATGAGCGACGCGTTCAACCGCGCCGATTTTCCGCAGGTGATTCGCCTGATGGACCGGCATTTCGGCGAGTCCTATTATTCGCTCAAATCGCTCTTTCGCGACGAGCAGCGCAAGATCCTCAATCAAATTCTGGCCTCGACCCGCGAAGACCTCGAGAACCGTTACCGGCAGATCACCGATCATTACACGCCGCTGATGCGTTACCTCACCAACATCGCCGCGCCGATGCCCAGCGCGCTGCAAACCGCTGCGGATTTCATTCTGAACATCGATTTACGGCGCGAATTCGAGGCGGATCACACCGATTTGAATCGGGTGAGCGCGTTGCTTGAAGAGGGGCGCGGGCGCAACGTGGCCCTCTACAAGGACAGCCTCGGCTATGCGATCAAGAACCGCCTCGAACGGCTCATCACCAGTTTCATGGCCCAGCCGGACGATATCGAATCGCTCCGCCAGCTTGAAGGCATCGCCGGCGTCTGCCAGATACTGAGCTTCGACGTTAACCTCTGGAAGACGCAGAACACTTACGACAAAATGCTGCACGCGGTATTGCCCGAGATGAAGGCAAAGGCCGGGCAAGGGAGCGAGGAGGCGCTCACCTGGCTCAGGCACTTCCTCGCGCTGGGCGAACATTTGGGATTCAAGGTCCATCCGGCTTGATCCTCAAACGCGGGCTGCTTCGCCTCATCTTCGCACCGGCATGACGAGCCAGGACACCAAAACGATAACCGCGAGTCTGGCCGCCCGAATCGACCGGATCGCTTCCCGCGTCCGAATTCCCTCGGCCACTTATCGCCTGCAATTCAACCGCGACTTTACTTTCCGCGATGCCGCGGCCATTGCCGATTATCTGCACGATCTGGGGATCAGTGACTGCTACGCCTCCCCTCTGTTCCAGGCAACCTCCGCCAGCACCCACGGCTATGACGTTTGCGATTTCAACCGACTCAACTCGAATCTGGGAACGGAAGAGGATTTTAACGCGTTCTCGGCCGCGTTGCAGAAGCATGACCTCGGGTTGCTCCTCGACATGGTGCCGAACCATATGGGAATCGCCGAGCCGGGCAACCGTTGGTGGTTCGACGTTTTGGAAAAAGGCCCGGCTTCGCCTTATGCGGCCTACTTTGATATCGATTGGGACGCGGCCGATCCGGCGCTGACAGGCAAGGTTCTTTTGCCCGTCCTGGGCGATCATTATGGGGTGGTCCTGGAAGCGGGCCAGATCGAGATCGGGTCCGAGCGCGGATCATTCTTCATCAAGTATTATGACAACCGCTTTCCGGCGTCGCCACGGAGTTATGCAATGCTCCTGCGGCAGGCGCTTGCCGAGTTGGGGGAAAGCGACGATGCGAATCGCGCGCGACAAGGGCTGTTCGAGCTGCTGGAAGAGACGTTCCCCTCGGCCAGGGCCAGAGGCAGGAGGTCCAAGGATGCGTCGATTGATGCCGCGCAGTTTGAAAGCGCCAAAAGACGCCTGGCGGAACTGCACGAGAGTTCGGCCGCCTGTCGGGAGGCCATCAACAAAACCCTGGCCCGCTATAAAGGCCGGGCCGGAGACGCGAGCAGCGTTGACGCTCTGGATGGCTTGCTCAGCGAGCAGCACTATCGCCTGGCCTTTTGGCGGGTCGGACCCTGCGAACTGAATTATCGCCGTTTCTTCGACATCACAGGGCTGGCTGGCGTGCGCATGGAGTTGCCCGAGGTCTTTCAAGCGGCGCATCAGCTTGTTTTTGATCTGCTCGACCAGGGCCGGATCACATCGTTGCGCATCGACCACCCTGACGGGCTCTGGGACCCCGCGGGGTATTTTATGGAATTGCAGGAGGAGTATCTCTGCCGCCGGCTGGCCGAAGGGAGCGATTCTTCTGAAAGGGATGTGCGCCGCACCGTCCGGTCGTGGCTCAATAAACAGACCCGCAGGCGCAAGGGCGAATTGCCGCGGTGGCCGCTTTACGTCCTGGCGGAGAAGATTCTGACCGAAGGCGAACATTTGCCGGAAACCTGGGCGTTGCACGGCACCAGCGGCTACGACTACATGAACGCGCTCAACAGCATCTTTGTGGAGACGGCCCACGGCGAGGCGTTCGAGCGCATTTATCGCAGCTTTAGCGGACAGGAGGCCGCATTTGCAGATGTTGTTTATCGCAGCAAAAAGCGAGTTTTGGAAAATGCTCTGGTCAGCGAGTGGCGCAGCCTGGCCCGGCAAATCAAACGAATCGCGGCCGGCGAGCGCCATGGCCGCGATTTCACGCTGGATCAGTTTCAAGAGGCGCTGGCCGCATTGATTGCCGCCATGCCGGTTTATCGCACCTACCTGACCCCGGAGAAGCCGGCTCCCTCGCCCGAAGAAGAGACGCAGCTTGGCCGGGCGCGCCAGGAAGCGGAGCGGCGCAACCCGGATTTGCCGGCGCGACTTTGGGATTACGTATGCGATCTGCTCTTGCTGCGCGGCTTTAACCAACTTCCCAAGGCCGGGCAAAAGGCGCGGGTAAACTTCGTGATGAAGTTCCAGCAATTGACCGGTCCGGCCACGGCCAAGGGCGTCGAGGATACCTCCTTCTACCGTTACACGCGATTGGCTTCGTTGAACGAAGTAGGCGGTCATCCCGAGCGCTTTGGCAAATCGCTGGACGAATTCCATGAAGGGAACGCCCTTCGTCAGAAACTCTGGCCGCATTCGATGCTCGGCAGTTCGACGCACGACACCAAACGGGGGGAGGATGTCCGCGCCCGGATCAACGTCCTTTCCGAAATGCCGGAGGAGTGGGAACAGGCCTTGGCCCGATGGAGCGCCTTGAACGCGGGCCACAAAACGCAAGTCGATGGCCGCGCCGCTCCCGACGCCGACGCCGAATATCTCCTTTACCAGAACTTGATTGGTGCCTGGCCCGCCGATTTGCAAAACGACGAGCAGCTCGCCGCCTTCCAGGAGCGCCTCACCGGCGCAGCCATCAAGTCGGCCAAGGAAGCCAAAACACACACGAGCTGGACCAGCCCAAACCAGGCTTACGAAACCGCTTTGCAGGAATTCATCGCGAAACTGCTGGCCGGCTTCGGGACCAACCCGTTCCTGGATGCTTTCCTGCCGTTTCAACGCCGGGTTGCGTTCTTCGGCCGGTTTAATTCGCTCTCCCAGGTATTGATCAAGGCGACCTCGCCCGGGGTGCCGGACTTTTATCAGGGCAGCGAACTGTGGGACCTGAGCCTCGTCGATCCGGACAACCGGCGGCCGATCGATTTCCAGAAGCGCCGCGCATTGCTCGCGGAAATCAAACAATGCGACCAGGAAGCCGGCCGATGGCTTCGCGAACTCGCGCCCACTCCGTTGGATGAACGGCTGAAGCTCTACGTCACCGTCAAAGTCCTGCAATACCGGCGCGCCCAGGGCGAGCTTCTCTCGGGCGGCGAAT
>CAZCUL010000244.1:0-7161 GCA_964501475.1 uncultured Verrucomicrobiota bacterium
GCGGCGGCCGATCTGTGCGGTGCAAAATTTGGCGCTTTCTTCTATCGCCAGGCTGGCGCTTCGTCCGATCAGGATCGGATTGCCGAGATTGGCGCGGGCGAATTCCGGGAGGATTTTCTTCGTTTGATGCGGCCGCGGGCCCGGGAGCTTTGTCACGTTCAATGGCGAGTCGAGATCGAACGTTGGGGCGAGCCAGGCATTCGCGACGAGTTTCGCGATGCGCTGCAGGATGTCCAAAAGGAGAATCCGTCCTTCGAGATGACCAGTTACATGGCGGTTCCAGTAATGTCACGGGGAGGCGATGTTTTGGGAGCCCTTTTCCTGGGGCACCCGCTGCCGGGCGTGTTCAAACAACGCGAGGAGCGCGTAGTGGCGGCACTTGCCACGCAAGCCTCGATCGCCATGGACAACGCCCGCCTCCTGGAGAGAGCCCGGCGCGACCGCGCCGCTGCCGAAGCGGGAGAGCGCTACTATCGCGCCCAGGCCGAATCGATCCCGCAGATTGTTTGGACGGCGCAACCGGATGGAACCGTCGATTACTACAACCAACGTTGGTATGAATACAGCGGCTTGGATGACGACGAAAGCGCGGGCGAGGGCTGGCAGGCCGTGGTGCATCCGGAAGACTTCCGCCGCTATCTGGAGCGGTGGCGCCAGGCCCTTCTTCAAGGCCAGACCTTCGAGATCGAGTATCGGTTGCGGCGCGCTCTGGATGGTCTCTATCGCTGGCACCTGGCCCGGGCCGTGCCGCTCCGAAACCGCCTCGGACAGGTCATCAAATGGTTTGGCACCGCCACGGACATCGACGACCAGAAACGCATGGCCGATACGCTCCGTGAAAGCGAGGTGGCCCTGCAGCGCTACAACCAGACTTTGATCTCCGTAGTCATGTCGTTCCCGGACGTCATGTTCGTCATGGGGACTGACGGGAACATGGGCCTGATGAATGAGCCGGCACAACAGTTCATGGAAAAACTCAAACTTCGGGACCAGTTGCCGGCCGATATCCGGGCGCTGGTTCGCCGCGCTCTTTCGGACGGAGAAGACTACCGGCCTTCGGGCCTGCAGGATCTGATGCGGGTTACCATGGGGAGTGAAGATCGATATTATCTGCCGCGAGTCGTGGCGATGCGGACGGGGGAGGGAACAGTTTTTGGAGCGGCTTTGATGTTGCAGGACGTCACCGAATTCCGGCTTCTGGACGAGATCAAATCCAACCTCATCTCGACCGTAAGCCACGAGTTGAAAACACCGCTCACCAGTCTGCGCACCTGCCTTCATCTCATGCTCGAGAACACGCTCGGGCCGCTCAATGACCGGCAGAGCGAAATGTTGACCATGGCCCGGAACGACGCCGAACGCCTTCTCCGCACCCTCAACAACCTCCTCGATCTCACCCGGTTCGAAGAGGGGCTTGTCGGCATGAACTTCGGCCTGATTTCGCCTCAAAGGTTGGTCGCCGAGGTGGTGCGGGATGCTGAGGCCGCCGCCACCGAAAACGAAGTGGTCATTCAGACGGAGATCGAACCGAACTTGCCGGAGGTGGAGTTGGACGCCGAGATGATCAAGCACGTTCTGGCAAACTTGTTGTCCAATGCGATCAAGCACTCACCTCCCAATGGGCAAATCGTCATCCGCGCAAAACAGGCGGAGGATCGGTCTCTTCTACTTTGCGTCCGCGATCAAGGCGCCGGCATTGCCGAGGAGCATCACGGCCGGGTTTTCGAGAAGTTCTTCCGTGTTCCCGGGCAGGGCAGGAGCGGCACGGGCCTCGGCTTATCCATCGCGCGGGAGTTTATCAAGGCTCACCGCGGGCATATCAGCCTCAAGAGCCGTCCCGGGGAAGGCGCGGAATTCATCGTGGTGCTGCCGTTGCGCCGCCGGGCGCTTTAGCACGCCCGGCGGTAAGAATCTCTCGCGCTTTTGCCTGGCAGCCCGGGACAAATCCTCTTGGCCGCACCCGGGCCGGAGCCCTCTTACCGCGCGCTGGCGCTGGTCGAAAGCAGGCGCTCGGTTTCTTCCCGAGACTTGCCAAGCCGTTTTTGAATTCGACCCAGGAGCTCATCTTCCTGGCCTTCTCGATAATCCAGGTCGTCGTCGGTGAGGTCGCCGTACTGTTGTTTCAAACGTCCTTTGATGATATTCCACTGACCTTTGAGTTGTAGTTTATCCATAATATTTTCCTTTCTTGTGACTTTCTCATTCCAGCAATGGGGGTGCCATGAGCGGCTTGCCTATCACTTGCGTGTGACCGAGCGGCCGAGCGCTTTTTTCAGCGCAACGCAGCAGTCATGGTCGTAACGCGGCGAAAACACGTCTTTACGGCGCTCTCTCCTTTCGGAGAGGCGGCTTTCTTCGACTGCCCTCGAAAAGGGCGCGCTCTTTTCCCACGAAAAAGAGTGTCAATCGCGACCAGAGCTTCGTCTCCCGCGGCATTCCCGCTTGGCAAGGTGCAACGGATATCGCGACCGCAGTTGCAAGATGCGCGGTTTGCGAAACCTTTCATTATTGCAACGCGAGCGCGTTGAGAAGATCGGCCTCGCTGGCACATCCTCTGCCCTTTCCAGGCCGAACCGCAAAGCTTGGTGTCGGATAAGCCGCTGCCCGAAGGCCGGCTCCGGTTACACAATTGTAATTTGCAGGAAAGGCGTGCGACAGGCGCGTGTGGAACGGTGGTTGCAAAGTGATTAACCAGGAAACTCAAAATATGAATCCACGAACCAGAATGATTTCAAAATGGACCGCCGGTGTCGCCGGCGTTGTAGTGCTCGTTGGGGCCGGTGGTGCGATTTCCACGAAGCTGGCCCAGGCGCGCGACGAGGAGAAACAGCCCACCGTGCGCCTGCAGGTGGACAACACCCCGCTGAATCGGGACGGCAGGGCTCTCACCAGCCTTTCTCCCGTGGTAAAGGAAGTTGCCCCCAGCGTCGTGAACATCTTCACCACGATGAAGCCGCGCGAAATGAGTGGGCGGGCACCGATCCTCCCGGACCATCCGCTATTCCGCCGCTTTTTTGGCGACCAGTTCGATGAAGAGGATTTCCAAAGGCAATTCCGAAGTCCGCGCCAGCGCGGTCTGGGCTCGGGCGTCGTCGTCACCGAGGATGGTTACCTTCTGACCAACAATCATGTGGTGGACCAGGCCGAGGAGGTGAAGGTGGCTTTGAACGATGGGCGTGAATATACCGCGAAAGTGGTCGGCAATGATCCCAAGACAGACATCGCCGTTCTCAAGATCGAAGCCGAAGGGCTTCCGGTCCTCGAATTGGCCAACAGCGATCAGATCGAGATTGGTGATCTGGTTGTGGCCGTGGGCAACCCTTTCGGCATCGGCCAGACGGTCACCATGGGCATTATCAGCGCCACCGGGCGTGGCAATGTCGGCATCGACTATGAAGACTTCATTCAGACCGATGCGGCGATCAACCCCGGCAATTCAGGGGGCGCGCTTGTGGATATGGAGGGGCGCCTGATCGGGATCAATACGGCCATTCTAAGCCGGACGGGCGGCAACCAGGGAATCGGCTTCGCTATTCCGGCAAATCTGGTTCGCTATGTCATGACCAGCCTCGTGGAGCACGGTCGCGTTATCCGCGGTTTCCTTGGAGTCATGATCCAGGACGTCACGCCCACTCTCTCCAGGGAGTTCAAGCTGCCTGATTCGAGCGGGGCCTTGGTGGCGGAAGTCACCCCGGGCGGCGCTGCGGACAAGGCTGGTTTGAAGAGTGGCGACGTGATCGTCGAGTTCGACGGCCGGAAGGTCGAAGACAGCCGCCAATTGCGGCTGCAGGTGGCGCAGACCGCGCCCGAAGCCAGCGTGCCTCTGGTAGTGCTGCGCGATGGCAAGCGCAAGACGTTGGAAGCAACTCTCAGAGAGTTGCCCGCGGATAAGGAGCTGGCCCGCGCCGGCATCGAGAGGAAAGGGGACACCGACGCGCTTGAGGGCGTGGTAATCTCGGATATCGACGAAACGGCGCGCCGGAGGCTTGAGTTGCCCGAGGAAGTGAAGGGCGCGTTGGTGACAAGAGTTGCCATCGACTCGCCCGCTTATGAAGCCGGTCTTCGTGAAGGCGACGTGATTCGCGAAGTGAACCGCAAGCCCCTGGACGGGGCGGACGAGGCAATTCGAATCGCGCGTGAAGCGACCGACAAAACTCTCCTGCTCCGGGTGTGGAGCAAGGGCGGAACGCGATACATCGTAGTGGACGAAAGCAAGAAGAGGTAATCGCCGTCTAATCTCGGACCTGCCGGCGTCTGGACGGGCGCCGGCAGGTCACTTCCCTTTAGAGAAGGAGTCGGCCGGAGGCTTGTTGAAACGAGGTTCGACTAACAGCCGTTCCCATTTACTCCGGCGGTTTCACTTCGGCATCAAAGACGCCAGTGAGCAATTTTCCGCCGCTCCTCACCTGCACCCAAAGCCTGTAAACGCCAGGCTGAGGAAACTCGTAGGGAAAGGAAACAGCGCCGTTAGCGCCGTTCCCGCGACTGGCAGGCTCGGCTGGTATTTGGCTGGCATCGATTGTGGAGTCTCCGTCCTTCCTCACAAAGAAGGCCTGCGAAGCCATCGAAAATGTTCCGACCGGATGGAGGTGGGAAAAGACAGCGCCATCCTGGCGCCGAATCACGGCGTGGCCCATCATGCCCATGTAAGGCTGCAGGGGCGCACTTCTTCCATCCGGGTCAATCAGTTGAAACCGCAGCGTCGTTTCCCTTTGGGCTGCCAGGCCGTCCGGCGTCTCCCACCGCATGGTGAAACCATTCGCGAGCGCACTGCCCGGGGTTCCTTCAGCCGGACTCGACCCGGCCGCGGGGCCGATATGCCACGAATCATCGGGATCATATGCCAGCGGATTTGTGCGCGTGTTCAAGACCGACCCGGAGGAACAGACGACTTCCGGGCGGCCATCCGTGGATGGCAGGCGAAATGAAGGATTCCCCACCGACGGAAGTTGCGCAGAGGCCGTCAACGTCTGTGAAAAACCGTCCTCGTGCGTTACGTCCGCATAAACCTGATAGTTGCCGGCGGGCAAGGGAGGCAATCCAACTTCGAACACCCGGTCGCGAACCTGGACTGGGTGAAGATGGGCCAATGCGTCCAACTCGGGCTCCCGAATCAGGAACAAGTGCATCAGTTTGCCGTGGTCGGGAATCAGGGGCCTCCAATGCCGCGGGCCGTCCCCTTCGACAGCCAGGCGCAAAATGGGCTGCCCTTGTTCCAGTCGCACGCTTGCGGAAGCTGCGACCGGCTTGTAAAGGCGGTTGGACCGGTAATCGCGATCTTCGTGATCCCACCAGGCCTTGCCACCCGCGACCAAAGCCGCAAAAAAAACGCAGCCGCCAACCATGGCCACGCGCGATCGCCACCGTGCTTTCCCGCGAAGTTCCTCGCCGGGCGGAAGAACGCTTTCGCCGCAGGCAGCCCCGACCAGTTTGACGGCGCCAAGGAAAAGCAAGACGCCCAGCGCGCACAACATTCCGGCAAACCAGCCCGGCATGGAATTGCGCGTTGTCGCCACAGAGTTGACCGGCACGACAATCGTGCCTTTGCCGGCAGGACCTTCCACGATCACGTCCACGCTGTAGGAACCCGGCGACATCAGCCAAAGTTCGGTCGTGTAAAGGTTCGTTTCTCCTCGCACCAGGCGCGCTTCGTCGGGAGGGGGCGCGCCTTCCCGACCGGCGTCCCAATAAACAGGCAAGGCGGCGACCCGCTCCACCCGGCCGTCAAACACACGCACACTGATTTCCGCCAGACCCGGAACGATGCCGGGAGGACGGATTACGACCCGGACGGGATAAGGTCCGGCCTGGCCTTCAAAAAAAACGTTGGGGCTGCCAATGTGGGCGTGCGCGCAGGCTGCGGTTGCCATCCAGACCAGCAAAAGAATTCGCCGAAACCGGAACGGGAACAGCCGGCGCGACAAGACTCTGACCTGCTCGCGCAAAGGAGAAGTGAGCTTCCCTACGTCGGCTGCGAAGACGCTTTTGAGGTGCGGCCTCACACTTCGGATCACCAGCGTCTCCTCGATTTCACCCGGAGTGGATGAGAGATTTGGGGTCAGAAGATTCCTGGAATGAAATCTGACATTCATCGTTTCACTTTCACCATCCAATTGCCGGCCCAAAGGCCGAGGCGCGCCGAAATCATCGCAAGAGCCGCGGCCATGGCGACGCCTGACCAAGATAGAGAGGTGTCCTGGTACCAGAAGCGATGCATCCAGTCGCCCAGGGCGGCGTAATAAGGCCACTGTCGGTTCCCGGAAAAGAACCAATTGTCCGCTGCTGGAGTGATGAGAAAGATTGAGAAAAACCATTGCACCGCCCACGCGATGGCCAGAAAAACAATTCCGATACCCATCGCCAGAAGCCAATCCTGCCACCAACGCCTTCGCGCTCCCGTTCGCCGATCCGCCCATTGCAGGAGGAGGTCCACGCCAAAGGCGGGAAAGATCAACAACATTGGGAACGCCGGAGGCACCATGTGATCGACCGGATTATAAATAGGAGCCAGTTTCGGCTGGGCCGGGAAAAGCGGGAGCAGCCAAATCATGACCAGCATGATTGCCATGTACGTTCCGGCGGCGATGCTGGCAGCCCATTTCAAACGCGATGCCCGGGCGGCAATCACGAGGAGAATCGGATAAAGGCACGAGATCAGTTTATAGAAGAGCGCGTTATGTTGAAGGTTCGGCCAGGTGTATTCGGTGGCATAGACCGAGCACAACGTAACGAGCAGCCCTACAGAGAAGGTAAACCACCATCCGGTTCGTATCCGATCAACCGCCCCAGCCCGGTTTTGCAATGCGAGCATTTTGAGAAGAACCCCCAACGCCACCGCAATCATTCCCAAACCCAACAACGCATGCGGCGGACTGGTGATCTTGACGTCAAGGCCGTAGGTGTTGTGCCACCAATCGTCAAAGGGCGCCGACGTCAGCATGGCCAGCGCTCCCCAAATTGTGACCCAGGCGCCAAAGGGGCCGCGAGCGCCCCAAAACCGGACGGCGGCGGCTCTCTCTTCCGCCCTGCCGGCAAACGTGACTCGAAGCGCCTCCCACCCGAATAGCGTTGCCGGAATAATGCCGCCCAACTGAATGACAATGTGTGCTGTCGTCCAAAACGTGTCCCGGCCCACAGTGATATGCCACGAAATGTCCCAGA
>CAZCUL010000245.1:0-3266 GCA_964501475.1 uncultured Verrucomicrobiota bacterium
TCGCCTCGTCGATATTGACGCCTGCGTCGGCATAGGTAATCGTACGCTTCTTAGCCATGAGAATCAGGTATTATCGCACTCCGCTTGCTGGGCGCTTGCGGGCGAAGCCCGCGGAACACGGTCGAAAACGCCGCGCTGGTCCACATCGGGCTACATCGGGCCATTCGTCCTCGTTGAACCAGCCTTCCCGCGCCCATGGCGCCGGGCGCGCGGATTTTAGATCCGCGCCTTCGTCGCTGTTATCGATCCAGGTAAAGGCCAAAGCCGAGAGGTCCGCCCCAGCATACTTAAGTACTGCCTTGCCCCGCAGGCTCTAGGGGCTTCATAGGGTGAATCCACGTGGGCGGGAATGGCAATTTTGAAACTGATGATCCATGGACGAATCCGCGCCGTTTGGCGGAAAGTTATAGGTGAGCAAGGCGAATCATCATGTTGAGGAAAATTCTCAGTTCCGTCTTCGTGTTGGTGGGCGCGGGCATCGCTACCATCCATTTCTTTCGCTGCTTTGCCGATTTGATTGCCACCGGCGGAAAGCACTTGGGAACGCAACTGGGCGGTTCGGTCGAATACCTGGTCGCGGCCGTGGCCTGCATCGTTGTGGGCGCCGCTCTTTGGAAGAAGTGGCAAATCCCCCTGTATGAGTTATGGGTGGTTGCCGGCGCTTTCTGTCTCGGAATCGCTTTCCGCTCCAATGGCCACGAAGCCGAAGTACACGGTGCTTTCGGCCTCGCCGCATTTGTGATTGGCTACTTGGCCCTGAAATACAACACCGACCGCCGGAGCACGATGCCCCTCGATCCGCGCCTGCGGGAAGAAACGATGAAACGCATCATGGATGCCGCTATCCCGCCAAGTGCGGTGGCATTGATGGAAGCGGAAGAATCCGAGTCAGGCGAACCCGAACGGGCGGCCGCTTCATTGAACTCGATGATCCACGAACTGGGGACGAGTGTGCGGCCTGCTCTGGAGAAGACGGCCGGGGCGCGAAATCTCGCCGGACAGCCCTGAGCGGCATTTCGCCTGGCATCGCCCTTCCAACCTTTTGAGCAAGTGCAGCAAGGGGGAGCGATCACGTACCCATTTCCGGTAAATCAACGGTTGCGGGATTCGCTCAACTCACTTGAGCGTTGCGAGCCGGTTCCAAGCGCTTACAGTGGAGCACCGCTTGACGCTCCTTCCAGCGGTGCCGGGCAAGCGCCAGTTCGACCATCCACTGAACTTGTTTCGGATCTTGCATGGGGATAAGCACGGCCCCATTGCTGATCGTTTCCAGTACATCGGCGGGACTACTCCGGGAGTCGCTAACCACAAAGACCGAAGCCGCGGCGCATTCCTGCTCGACGTCCTCCACGACGCCCCTCCAGTTGCCGTCAGGAAGGTGCTCCGCCGTGATGACGAAGTCGAAACGAGCGTTGCCGGCCAGTAACCCTCGAGCCTGCAGGCGATTCGATGCCCGCTGAACGTCCAGTCCGTAAGAGCGAAGACGGAACCCAAGGACCTCGTGCTCATTTCGGGCGGAGACAAGAAGGACTGGGGTCTCGATATTGAACTCGATCGTCTTCGCGGAGATGGAGGGCTTTTTCGTTCGTTTTGCTTCGTGCTTTGCCTGCGCGTTCTGAACCAGGCACTGGATTTGGTAGCGGTCATACGGCTCGACGAGAAGGCTGCGCGCGCCTAGCGCACGGGCCTCCCTGAACAGGTCCATTTCCGGTAAGGGGCCCGTGTAGATCATGACCTCCATGCCGGGGTCTGCCCGCAACGCGTCCTTGAGCACGCCTCTCCAGTCCCCGTCGGCCAACACATCGTCCGTCACGACGGCTTGCACGGGATCACCCGCCGCCAAAAACTCCCGCGCCGCCTCGCGGCCGGCCGCGTTGAAGACGGTGGTGTTGTTTTTCAGGTGATGCAGGAGTTGAGCCGGCGGCTGCCGCGACGTTACGAGCAGAACTGAGATTTGGCTGGGATTCATCGGTGCTGTCGTTGTTGACAATACGAAGGAATTCATTTTTTCCCCTCAAGCCTTCTTTGCGAGATTCGACTAACTCTTACGCGCCCTGACACCGAGCGTTACTACCCGCGAGCGTGCAGCCACGCCGTCAGCTTCGAAAGCCGTTCGCTGCCGAGAAAACCTCAGGCCGTTAAGAGCCTGCGCGAGGGCGACGACTGGGCGCGCGCCCTCGCACGCGCGTCGCGGGCCGCTCCCTCGACGCTACGGCGCACTTCTTCAGAGTTCTCGTGGGGATCTCCGAGCAGGTCGTAGGCTCCACGCCACAAAACCTCTGACCACAGACGTGCATCGGCTGTAGCGGCTCGGCAACTGACCACGACGCTGACCGTCAGGCTCCGATCGACCACCCACTTGAGAAGATCACACCAGTTGCCGTCCCCATGGGTCAGTTCGGTGATCACCACTTCGACCCCAGGGTAGTCGTTCAGCACCTTGCGGGCTTCCTGGCAGCTGCCCGCGGCCAGGACTGGAATAGCGGAAGATTTCAGGACCTCGACGAGGGGTCCTCGCCTGTCCGGGTCCATCACCACCAGCACCAAAATGCTCGCTGCCATATCCGCTCGTCTCCTTTATTTTCCAATGGAGGCCCATCGTATTTTTTTCCCTCCTTCTGCTTTGCTTCTCGGGTCCCGCAGTCGCTTTCAGGACTCACCGCCTGCGCGACCCTGCGCCAACTTACCGGGCGGCACGACCGAGGTGGTGTTGGCGCTGACTCACCTGTTGCACGAATATCGCCACCACGTTTCGGATGATGAACACTGCTCGCGAAGCGGTTCGCATTAGCGCCAGGTTGCGGGGAGAAGGGCACGAGGCCGCTCACAAACCGCTCCGGGTCCCGTAAGTTTTACGAGGGATTTCGGACCGAAACGGGCTTGCCGTTTCCCGTTGGCGATCCTGGTTCAGCGGGAACGTTTGGCGCCTGCCGACCCCCATTTAGGCCCTGGATTCGCTATCGCCAATCCCGGGCGAGAATGACCATATCTGGTCAGGTGACCAGGAGTGGTCAGATGTTTGCGCGGTCCGCGCGCTCGCTTCGCGCGCCTAACCTGGTTATAAATGAGCGGGTTGGATCGGCCTTCGGCCGCGCGCGGCGGTCGGCGCACAGCGCGACCCGGCACGGCACAGCCGTGCGTTACAGGGGAGGTGCGAAGGAACGTTTTTCTGGTACCGATTGGGCGGGAAAGAGTGGTCAGAGGTCTTTGCGGGAGATGCCCAGCTTACGCATCATGGCGTTCAAGGTCGTCCGCGGCATCCCCAG
>CAZCUL010000246.1:0-2821 GCA_964501475.1 uncultured Verrucomicrobiota bacterium
ATACTCGATATCCTGAAAGAAACTTTTGGCGCCGGCCACGAGAGCGAGCGCGCCAGACAAGCTCTGGAAAAACAATTCAGGCGCGAAAAACTTGACGACCCAAGAGTCTTGCGGCGCGCCGCGGCTTTCTTGCAACACCGCGGTTACAGTGAAACAGTAATAATAGACGTCTTGCGACAATACGAAGACTAACAGAGTCCTTATGACTACCGGTAAGCAAATCCGCCAATCTTTCCTGGATTATTTCGCCAAACAGGGACACACGGTCGTAAAGAGTTCTTCGCTGGTACCCGACAAGGACCCCACGCTCCTGTTCACCAACGCTGGGATGGTGCAGTTCAAAAACGTGTTTCTCGGGCAGGAACGGCTTCCCTGCAGCCGCGCGGCCAGCGCGCAGAAATGCCTGCGCATCAGCGGCAAGCATAATGACCTGGAAGCGGTGGGAAGAGACACCTACCATCACACTTTTTTTGAGATGCTCGGTAACTGGTCGTTCGGAGACTACTACAAGGCCGAAGCCATTCAATGGGCCTGGGAGTTGCTCACCAGGGAGTGGGGCCTGCCGAAAGACAAACTCTGGGCCACGGTTTACCTGGACGATGACGAGGCCGAGCAGCTCTGGGCCAAAATCAGCGGTCTGCCGACGGAGCGGATTCGCCGCTTCGGTGAAAAAGAGAACTTCTGGGAAATGGGCGATACGGGTCCTTGTGGCCCATGCAGCGAAATCCATCTCGATCGCGGCCCCGCAGCCTGCGATAAGCAAGGCCGACCTGCGCATGAATGCCGCGTCAACGGCGATTGCGCCCGTTATATCGAACTTTGGAACTTGGTGTTCATCCAATACAATCGCCATGAAGACCGCACCTTGTCCGAGCTGCCCGCTAAACACGTCGATACGGGCATGGGATTCGAGCGTATTACCGCTGTCCTGCAGAAGGTTTTGTCCAACTATGATGTGGATTTCATGCGCCACTTGACCGCCACCACGGAAAAACTAAGCGGTAAAAGGTATGGCGCCGATGGGACGGCCGATATTTCCTTTCGTGTCATCGACGATCACGCGCGCGCCGTGAGTTTTTTGATCGCCGACGGCGTTATGCCGAGCAACGAGGGGCGCGGTTACGTGCTGCGACGCTTGCTCCGTAGAGCGGCGCGCCACGGCCGGCTGATCGGTTTAAAGGAACCTTTCCTGCACCAGGTCGCGGTCACTGTGGCGGCCGTAATGGGAGACGCCTATCCCGAATTGCGCCTTGAGCAGCAACGTATCACCGAAGTAATACGCGCCGAAGAGGAGCGTTTCGGCGAGACATTGGACCGCGGGCTGTTGCTACTCGAAGATGCCACAGCCAAACTGAAAGCCACCAAGCAGAAAACTTTGCCGGGTGACGTCGCCTTCAGGCTGTACGACACCTACGGTTTCCCTCTGGACCTCACCGAAGACATTCTCAGCGGCGAAAACATCACGGTCGATCAAGCCGGTTTTGAGAAGCTCATGGGCGAGCAGCGCACGCGTGGGCGGGAAGCGCGAGTAATCACGCTCAACGTTTTCGATCAAGTTGCTGTCTCGGATTCAGTGAGGGTCACGAAGTACATTGGATACGACACTCTCGCAGGTGAATCCACGGTGCTCGCGATTTACGATAACGGCGCCGGCAAGCAGGAGGCGGTCGAGGGAGAGGAAGTCGAAATCCTAACGGCCGAGACACCTTTTTACGGCGAGTCCGGCGGCCAGGTGGGTGACCGTGGCACGATCCAGACCTCGCGCGGCGACATCCTCGAAGTCGTCGATACCCACCATCCCACACCGCAACTCACGGCGCATCGCGCGCGAGTCACAAGGGGACGGGTGCAAGTGGGCGATCAAGTACAGTTGGCCGTGGACGCCAAACATAGACAAAAAATCAGGCTCAATCATTCCGCGACCCATATTCTGCATGCGGTGCTGCGCCGGGAGCTGGGCGCCCATGTGCGCCAGGCGGGATCACTTGTGGCGCCGGACAGGCTGCGCTTCGATTTTCATCATAGCGGCGCCATCGCCGTCGAAAAGTTGGCCCGCATTGAAGCCCAGGTCAATCGCCACGTTCGAGAGGATGCCGGTGTTACCATCAACGAGATGAATTACCAGGACGCTTTGGGCGCCGGGGCGTTGGCTTTCTTCGGCGACAAGTATGGTGATCGGGTGCGGGTGGTAAAGATCGGTGATTTTTCCACCGAACTTTGCGGTGGCACCCATGTCGGGCGCTCAGGAGAAATCGGCCTGTTTAAACTTCCCTTTGAGAGCGGTGTCGCTGCCGGCGTGCGCCGGGTCGAGGCCTTCACCGGCGAAGGCGCGCTTGATTTGATCGGTAGCTACGAGCAGCGGCTCAAGGAAATCGGCACGCTGGTGCGCGGCAGCGCTGACGACGCCGTGGACAAAGTGAAACGCCTTTTGGAACGCCAGAAGGAACTCGAAAAAGAAATTGAAAAACTGCGCGGCCAGTTTGAAAAAGATCAGATCTCCGAGTTGCTCGGCAAAAAGCAGCCGGTGGACGGCGCGAATATGGTGGTCAGCCGGGTGGACGGGCTCGACGCCAAGCAGTTGCGCGAAGTCGCCGATCAATTGAAAGAAAAACTCGGCTCCGGCATCGTCGTCCTGGCCAGCGCGAGCGAGGCCAACGTCAGTTTGGTTGCGTCCGTCAGTAAGGACCTGCTCAAGAAATTTCATGCCGGGAACATCGTCAAGGAATTGGCGCGCATGGTCGGTGGCGGCGGCGGCGGCCGGCCCGACTTCGCCCAAGCCGGCGGCAAAGAGCCAGGCCAGATCGCCGCCGCGCTGAAGCGC
>CAZCUL010000247.1:0-5479 GCA_964501475.1 uncultured Verrucomicrobiota bacterium
TGCCGAGAGAGAGGAAGCGCCGCGTCGAACCGTGGTCGGGTGCTACATCCAGTTCCTGGCGGAACTGTGAACTCACGTATATCAGCAGGATCAACCGTCGTTGATCACGCTGCCTGCGCCAACCCAACAGTCCATTGCGCCCTGTCGGAAAGCAGAACCGTGAAAAAGCCGGAACGCAATATCCCTGCACGCCTGACAATTTCGAAAACCCGCCAGGCGCATACGACAATGAGGGCTCTCTTCGCGCAAAGGCCGGCAGCGGGAGCGAGGCCTGCGCCCGACTCCAGGCGCGAGGGAAGCGCGGCCGCCGAAGGGAGCTTCGCGACAAATGCGCCGGGCATCGAGCATGAAAGGACGGAAAGTCTTCATGAGCTGTCGTCAAAGCGCCGGCGCACCCGCCAGATCCCCCAGGGAGTGACGACCGCCCTACTCGACTTAAGGTTGGCCGATGCTACGAATCGGCAGGGACCAGATCGATGACCTTAACCTCCGCAACGGCGTGGTCCGCCCAAAAGAGCAACGCAAATGAGCCCAATATCTTTACTTAGACCGTTCTGCCTTCCGGACTGGTGGACTCGTAATCTCCGCGCTGAAATGGGCTGCTCCGAGGTGGGCAGAAAACTCATAATTTGATTCCGTTGGCGTCCGCGAATATTTGCGAGCCGTTGATAGACCTCATGACGAATAAAAAGTGAATACTCGGTCGGCATGAAACCGAGTCACTCCCGTTCCAAGCGAGACTTCAGTTCATCGAGACTCAACCAGTGCGCGGGATCCTTGTCTCGACACCGACGATCGAGTTCCTCCTGATAATCAGGATCGCGTTTCAGTCTCACGAAGGTCAAGAAGGCAGCGAGCCGATCCTGTTCGTCCGGCGGCCAGCCCTCAACTGCCCTTTGTACTTCCGAAAAGCTCACGCCAAAAGCCTATCATCTTCGCAGGCGCCGGCAAGCTCCCGCTTACTCGGCTTTACTCGGCTGAACACTGATGCCATGCGCAAAGAACTACGAAAACTTGGCATCCTGCACAAACCGCTCCCTAAACCTCTCGTGATCGGACAGCGCACTGTTCTCATGTGAGACTCCCCCCATCCCAATTGTGCTCGGGGTCCGGGTAGAATGTGAGGCCACTGGTGTTGTGGATCACCAAAGCCAGCCCCCGGGAACCTTTGTACGATGGACATTCCAGCCCAGATTGAAGACTCCGCCTTCCGCCCTCGACGATTTCAACTCCTGTCAGACGAGTTGTCGTTGTTCCGTTCCCTGTGCCATGTTCGCCCTTTTCATGTTCGTTATCCTTTTCGTTTTATTGGGGTGTTAATTTGGTGGGAATCGTTCGTGCCAAGCTGTGAACTTGGTGCCGCCGACATTTATGTCAGCAGCGAAATCGCCGGGATACTGGCCTTCATGGGCGACAATATTTTGTCCTTTCTTTCGATTCAAGAACGATTTAGCTACGGAGCCAAAGGAATGTTGACAATGGCAAATACGGCAACGAAAGCCGGGCGGCGCTTGATTCTGAATCCAAAGACTCCGCTGTTCGAGCATCCACGTGGACACCCTGCTCTACGCAGACAGAATCCAACGCGTCCGATTAAAGAAACTGCGCAAAACTGCTCACGAGCTCGGCTTCGATCTCGCTGAACTCCAAAAAGCCGCGTCAGTGTCATTTGGAAGATGCGCCCGTTCAACGCGCGAAGGGGATTTCTAGCTTGCGTTTTGGGGGGTAGGTCAAGACAGTTGGCGCCCTGTATGGATGCAGATGCAGTAGAAAAGTCGGGATTTACAGGGTTTCTGTTCTGGCTGGAAGAGCACAGAAAACAAGTCATGATCGGCGCGGTTGCAGTGGCTTTATTGGCAGTCATTGTCTCGGTTTATCTTTACAACGAGAGCCAGGCTGAAGTTCGTGCCAACGAAGCCCTCTCCACAATCCGACTCTCGCCGAATCCCGGGGCGCCGCCGCCGCCGGGCAGCATCGAGTCCTATCTGAAAGTCACCCGCGAATATAAGGGAACCAAGGCCGCCGCCCGGGCATTGGTGCTGGTGGCGAGCGCCTATTTTATCGAGGGCAACTATGCCGAGGCCGAAACGCAGTTCCAGCGGCTGCTCCGGGAATATCCTGGAGGTCCCTGGGTGCCGCAGGCTTCGTTGGGCGTCGCTGCGTCCCTCGAGGCACAAGGGCGCCACGCGGAGGCCGCCGCACGCTACGACGAGGTTCGGAAGCGATTTGCCAATTCGCCTGTGGCCGATGAAGCCGCTCTTGGGCTGGCCCGCAGTAATGAAGCTCAGGGGAAACTGCAGGAAGCTGTTTCGATCTATCGCGACCTGGCTGAGCGACAGCAGTTCCGCGGGTCGGGTGCAGAAGCCGGCCTTCGCCTGGAACTCCTCATGACCGCTCATCCGGAGCTGGCGCCTCCGCCGTCGGTTGCTTTCGCGACAAATCAACCTTTCATGACGATGACGAATTTTGGCACGAACGTGATCCCATTGACCCCTCCGACGAGTCAGCCGGCGACAAGCCCGGTGACCATTACGCCACTCACGAACGTTCCTCCGTCTGCGCCTCCGCGAACGCCGGAAGCCACGCCGACGCCAGAAACCCCGCCGGTCGTTCCCCCACCGGGCGCTGCTCCGAAGGATTCTCCGGAGAAAAGCGAGCCGGCGCCCAAGCCGCAAAACAGCTCGCAGGAAAGGCCCAACTGATGAAGCCCCCCCTGATGAAACAATGCGTGGCAGAGTTCATTGGAACCTTTGCGCTCATCTTTGTAGGTGTAGGCGCCATCTACCACAACGTGGGTTTGCTGGCAGTTGCTTTTGCTCATGGGCTTACTATCGCCGTTATGGTGTCGGCCACAGCGGCCATCTCTGGCGGCCATCTCAATCCGGCCGTGACTTTCGGACTTTGGCTGGGCGGCAGGATCGAGTTGAAGCGCTCGCTGGCCTACTGGGCGGCGCAGTTGGCGGGGGCGTCGGTGGCCGCATTTGTTCTGCTCTTTTTGTTCACAGATCAACTTGATCCCGATAAAGGAACGTCGCTGGCCCGGACCATCGTGGCGAGCGGCACGCCGGATTTGCCCGCGAAAGGGATCACTATCTTTCAGGGGATTCTGATTGAAGCGATTCTTACCTTTTTCCTGGTCTTTGTCGTTTACGGCACGGCTGTGGATGCGCGCGCGCCAAAGATCGGAGGGCTGGCCATCGGGTTGACGGTGACCCTGGACATTCTTTTTGGCGGTCCGTTCACAGGTGCGGCCATGAATCCCGCGCGCACGTTTGGCCCTGCGTTGGCCAGTGGACATTGGGAGAATCAATTCATTTACTGGGTGGGACCTCTGCTGGGCGGCGGATTGGGAGGGTTGGTTTACGGGCGTTATCTGATAAAGGAGCCGTAACCCGGGCATTGCCGGAACCGCTAGAAACGCCCTGCAAATCATTCGACGCGGGATCGTGCCCGGAGCGAAGGATCTGGCGCCGTACCCGCCGAAAATAGGCCCATTTGCTGCTCAGAACGCGGGCATGAAGATAACGATCATCGGAACGGGATACGTGGGATTAGTGACCGGCGCCTGCTTCGCTGAGGTGGGTCATCAGGTTATCTGCGTCGATAAGGATGTCGAAAAGGTAAAACTCCTGCAATCCGGCGGCCTGCCCATCTATGAACCTGGCCTGGAAGAGCTTGTCCGGAAAAATGTAACCGCCAGGCGCCTTTCCTTCACCTCCTCGACTCAAGAGGGAGTAGTCAAATCGGACGTTGTCTTCATCGCTGTTCCCACTCCGCCACTGGCAGACGGTTCGGTGGACCTGAGTTTCATTGAGGGGGTGGCGCGAGAAATTGCCGGTGCCATGACGGGTTACAAAATTGTGGTGGATAAGAGCACCGTCCCGGTCAAAACGGGAGATAAAGTCGCTGAAACCATCAAACGCTACTGCAAAGCGCGGGTGGACTTCGACGTGGTCAGCAATCCTGAGTTTCTCCGTGAAGGCTTTGCCGTGCAGGACTTGCTCAAACCGGACCGAATCGTCGTGGGCGTTCGGAGCCAGCGTCCGGTCCAGGCGATGAGGGCCATTTACGAGCCCTTCAACGCGCCGATCATCGTCACCGACATCAACTCGGCGGAACTGATCAAGCACGCCGCCAATTCGTTTCTGGCGCTGAAGATTTCTTATATCAATGCCGTCTCGATCCTTTGCGAGGCGACCGGGGCGAACGTTCAGGAAGTGGCCAACGGCATGGGCATGGATGCACGGATTGGCAGACGGTTTCTCGACGCAGGCATCGGTTTTGGCGGGAGCTGCTTTCCGAAGGACCTGAGCGCCTTTATCAAGATCGCCGAACAGCTCGGTTATGATTTCCGGCTGCTCAAAGAGGTCCAAACCGTGAACGCCGAGCAGATGGATCGGTTCGTGAAGAAGATTCAGGACACTCTCTGGGTTTTGAAGGACAAGAAGATTGGCGTCCTCGGCCTGGCCTTCAAGCAGAACACCGACGATGTCCGCATGTCGCCCGCGATTGATCTTTGCCAGCGGTTGCAGAAAGAAGGCGCGATTTTGCGTGTCTATGATCCCAAAGCCATGGACAAGGCCAAAGCCGTCCTCAAAGACGTCACTTATGTCGATCACATGAACGACGTGCCAGAAGGGTGCGACGCGCTGGTCATCGCCACGGAATGGCCTGAATTCAAAAAGCTCGATCTCGAACGCACGCGCAAAGTGCTGACCCACCCGATCCTCTTCGACGGCCGGAACCTGTTTGATTCGCAGGAGATGGAGCGGCTGGGGTTCATCTACAAAAGCGTCGGGCGCTAGAAGGCCGAGCTCCTTTCCCTTCCTTCCTTGCGAATGACCGGGACGATTTCTCCGGTTTGATGTTTCCGGGCGCAATCGTGGCCATAATCGGGCCATTAGCGAGGCAAAAACAGCTCTTGCCAAGGTGGTATTCGGCGTCTAGGCTCTGCCCTCCTTTCCGGCAAAATGCTGTCGAAACAGCGGCGGGCCGGGTATTTGCGAAAGGCCGGCCCGGCAAAACGATAAAAGATTTTATGGCAGTCAGAATCAGGATGAAACGCATTGGCACCAAAAACACCCCGGTATTCCGGATTGTGGTGGCGGATAATCGAAGTCCGCGCGATGGCAAATGCATTGAAGAGTTGGGCACCTACCATCCAGGTAAGCCCGGGCAGAACTTCACTTTGGACCTCGAGCGGGCCAGTTATTGGATCAGCAAAGGGGCTCAACCAAGCGACACGGTGGCCAGCTTTATCAGAAACGCCAGGCGCGCCGCGGCCGCGACTTCGGAGGTGTAGGCTTGTTTTGGCTTCGCCTTTAATGTCCCATGCAAGACTTTCTCGAATACGTCATAAAGGGACTGGTTGAGCATTCAGATGAGGTCAGCATCACGCCTGTCGAGCGCGACGGAATGACCGTTTACGAACTCCGGCTCCACCCATCCGACGTGGGGCGAATTATTGGCCGCCAGGGAA
>CAZCUL010000248.1:0-9561 GCA_964501475.1 uncultured Verrucomicrobiota bacterium
CAGCGAATCGCTTCATGACTAAGGGAACACCGGCGGAAATAGGGAGTGCCTCCGGCAAACCGGGGCGGCCTTCTCGCCTGCGGGTAGGCAGAGCCGGCCGCAGTCTCGGCAGCCGGGATTGCTTTCGGTGCTGGCGCGGGCGCAGCCAGATAAATCGGTTTGAAAGGCGGCTTGATTATTTCGAAAGGGATTCGCAAAGTTCGGGCGTAAGCGGGATTTCAGCGGACTAAGTCAAGGGACGTGTTGTCTAAACGCCAGGATTGCGCAAGGGCTGCGTAATGCCGGCTGTTGAAGCCGGTTCGCCCGCCGTGAAAATGACAGGAAAAGTGTTTTTTGTTACGGGCGGCACGCTGGGGCACGACGTTCCGAGTTACGTCGAGCGCCGGGCGGATGAGGAGTTGTTTGACGCCTTGCTGGCGGCCGAATTCTGTTACGTGCTGACCTCGCGCCAGATGGGCAAGTCCTCCCTGATGGTCCGAACTGTCCAAAGGCTGCGGGAGAGCGGGGTGCACGTGGCTGCGTTGGATTTGACGGCTGTGGGCCAAAACCTGACGCCCGAACAATGGTATGACGGACTTTACATGCGGGTGGGACAGAAGCTGCGGCTGGAGGAAGAACTGGATGACTTTTGGAGCAATCATTCCCGCTTGAGCCCTGTGCAGCGGTGGTTTGCCGCTTTGCGGGACGTCGTGCTGGCCCGAAGCAAAGGCCCCCTGGTTATTTTTGTTGATGAAATCGATATCGTTCGAAGCCTGCCGTTCAGCACCGACGAATTCTTCGCTGCCATCCGGGAATGTTACAATCGGCGGACGGAAGATCCCGAGTTCGGGCGGCTGAGCTTTTGTCTTCTGGGGGTGGCGACGCCGTCGGATCTGATCCAAAACACGCGGGTGACGCCGTTCAATATTGGGCGCCGCATCGAGTTGAATGATTTTAGTCCGGAAGAGGCGGCGCCCCTGGCGAGAGGGCTCGAACTTGCGGCGGGCGGCATCGCGGAAGCCCGGCTGCTTTTGGAGCGAGTGTTGTTCTGGACTGAAGGCCATCCCTACCTGACCCAGCGTTTGTGTCAGGTGGTGGCGGAAGAGCATGAGGGCGCGGTTGCGGATACGGGCGTGATTGATCAGTGGTGCGAGGAGCTCTTTTTCAGCAATCGGGCCCGCGAACGCGATGACAACCTGATTTTTGTCAGGGAACGGCTGTTGCGGTCCGACCTTGGCCGGGCTGAGCTGCTTTCATTTTACGAGGGCATTCTGCGGGGCAGACAGGTGCCGGACGACGAGACCAATCCGCTGGTCAGCGCGCTGCGGCTTACCGGGGTGGTGCGGCAGCAAGGCGGCAGGCTGGTTGTGCGCAACCGCATTTACGAACGCGCGTTTGACCGGGCCTGGGTCCAGGCTCACATGCCCGACGCGGAGCTGCGCCGGCAAAAGGCCGCGTTTCGCCGGGGCATGGCTCGCGCGGCTGCCATTGCCGCAGTGGTGGTGGCGGCAATGACCGTCATGGTTCTGATGGTGGTCAAACAAGGAGCCAGGACGCGGGCGGCTTTGGCGCAATCCTATCTCGCGCAAGCGCAGGCCTACTTCTCTCAGGCCCAGGCTACACGCAGAAGCGGGCTGGCTGGTCAACGGCTGGAAAGCCTTAGGGCGTTAAGGGCCGCGCGCCCCTTTTTCACGAACCAGGCCGCTTTGCGCGATGAAGTCCTCGCTTGTCTGGCGCTCCCGGACCTTAAGGAGACGACTGAGAGCTACTCGCTTGAAGCAGCCGCCGTTTTCGATCTGAATCTCGATTGGAATGTGTCTGCTACCGGGGAGGAGAATGGAGCAGTTACAGTTCGTCTCCTCGATGGCGGGACTCTAAAGATTCTGCCCGCACCCGGGCTCTCCGTCACCAGGCTGCGTTTCAGCGCGGCCGCACCGGTGTTGGTGGCCGAATATGGCGGTGGAGCCGAAGCGCAAACGATTGTCTGGAACTGGCGGACCGGGCAAAGGCTTTTTGTCCTGCCGCACGGCATCCACGGCCAGGCCATCGACTTCAGTCAGGACGGCCAAAAGCTGACGCTTGGTCAAGCGAGCGGGCGGGTGGTCGTCTATTCGCTGCCCGAAGGGAAGGTATTGAACGATTTTGAATTGCGCTTGAAATCGGGGCGCCCGAGGGTTCCGCAAGCCATACGTTTCAATCCCTTTGGCAATCGGCTGGCCGAATCGAGCCTGGACGATCTCCTGGTGCAGCTTTGGGAATTGGAGCCAGGCCGCGCCCCTTTATCGCCTCTGATGAGTTTTTATCATCCGGCGGAAGTGTCCGACATTTCCTGGCATCCGCGGGGAGAATTGCTGGCCACGGCCTGCGCGGATTCCTGCATTTACGTGTGGACCACCGAACACCCGGGCCGGGTGAAAAAACTGGCCGGACATGAAGGGCCCGTATCGGCAGTGGCCTTCAATCATCGCGGCACGTTGATCGCCTCGTTGGGCCTGGACGAAACCGTCCGGCTCTGGGTGCCGGCCAGCGAACGGGAGATGGCCGGGCGTTTGCAAGGCGAAAGTTTTGACCGGGTCCAGTTCAGTGCCGGCGATGATCGCTTGCTGGCGACGGGATTGGGAAAGGCCAGCGTTCACGTCTGGGATGTGCCGGGCGGCGAATACGCAGCGTTGCACGTCCATGTCGGGCCCGGGGATTCCTGGAGAAGCATCGACTTCAGTCCCGACAATCAGGCGCTGGCCGCACTGGACGGGCAGCGCGCGTTGATTTGGGATGCGGATTCGGGCCTGGAGTCAGGCACGCTCAGTTTTACCAATGCGCACGCGGCCTGGTTTTCCGCGGAGAGCGATCATTTGGTGGCGAGCATCGACGAAGGGCTCTTCATCGGCGGAGTGACACATCCAGACGCCCACAACCCGGCAAGCGCTGAGAAGAGCGCATCGATCTGCCAATTGCGGCATGTTACGAACGAGTTGGGAACAATGGCTGTGACTTTGGACCGGGCTATGGCCGCCATCGTCCACCTGGATCAAGTCCTCTTTGCGCCTGTCACCCCCGGTGGCAGCCCGGTTGGACGGACGATTACGGTTGGCGTTCACTATCATCGCATCGCACTGCATCCGACCGGCCTGTGGATGGCGGCCATGATCGATGGATCGAGTGTCCTACACCTCTGGAATCTGTCGGATAAACTCGGAAGGCAGCCCATTGTCCTGCCAGGAAGCGAGTACTTTACCTTCAGCCCGGACGGGAAATGGTTCGTAACCTGTTGGAACGGGCGGTTCGATTTTTATCAGATCGGCGCCTGGCAACGGCCCGCGTTTCAAATTCCCAGGCGGACCGCGTCGGAGCTGCATGCGCCCGCCGCCTTCAGTCAGGACGGCTCCATGGTCGCGCTGGCGATCTCCCGCTACACGATCGAATTGCTCAGATTGAACGAAGCCGATCCAGCCCGCCCGGATGTCATCGCGACGTTGGAAGCGCCCGACCGCGATCCGTTGGAGATGCTGGCGTTCAGTCCGGATGGCCGTCGGCTTGCCGCAGCGACCCGGGACCACACCATTCAGCTCTGGAACCTGAAGCTGCTGCGCGATGGGCTGGCGGAATTGGACCTGCAAAAGAACTGGCCGGAATTCCCTTAAAACACACGACATCAAAGACAGAACCACCTTATGACTCCAACATGCGATTCTGGTATTTCGAGCAGTTTTGAAGACCCTCGGCGCCACGCCGGCTTTCTGCCTCAGTACTATCCCAAAGTGAATGGCAGCAACGCTCCTCTTGATGGTCTGGAGCGAAACGACCGCATCCTGATCGAATTTGCTGCCGCTTACTACCATCTTAACTGCGCATACGCCGCTTTGCTTGAGGTGCGCCGAGCTGCAGTTTCGCCGCAACGCAAGGAGGCGGAAAAAGAGGCATTGCAGGCGGTCGAACGCCTCCTCATCGCCCGCGACAGCTTGGAGGATCACTACGCGCCTTTTGGAGTGCTCGCTGCCCCCGTCGTCAAAGAGGGATTCACTACGAACATAAAAATCGGCTTCGGGAACGTCGATGCCACGGGGCGCCGCCGGTCTGAGGCGTACACAGTAACAGCTTTCGCGCCGGTCCCGCTGCCCGAAGGGTTCCAGTTCGAGACCCTGCCGATTTCGATTGAAGGACCGGGCATCAATCCAGAATAGCGAACGCGGCCATGCAGAAACTTCTTTTGGCGAATTATCAGTCTCCGGGAGATGTGGTCATGCTGACGGCCGCGGTGCGGGACCTTCACCGCTGTCACCCGGGACGGTTCCTCACAGACGCCGAGACCGACTGGTCCGAGCTGTGGGAGAACAACCCGTGGCTGACTTCGCTTGACCTGCGCGATCCGGCGGTGCGCGTCCTCGAATGCCACTATCCACTAATTGAATTGTCGAACCAGCGTCCCGTTCACTTCGTGCACGGGTTTATCGAATTTCTCAACGCGGAACTCGGCCTGGACATCAAACCGACGCGCCTCGCCGGCGACATCCATCTGTCGGTCGAGGAGAAGAGCCGGCCCTCACTGGTGGAAGAGATGGCGGGAGCAAGGGTGCCCTACTGGATGATCGGGGCCGGGGGCAAGTTCGACTGCACCATCAAATGGTGGCACTTCCGTCGCTGGCAATCGGTCGTTAATCACTTCCGTGATCAGATTTTATTCGTCCAGGTGGGCTCAAGCCGCCACTACCATCCGGCGCTGAAAGGGGTGCTGGATTTACGCGGCAAGACTTCACTGCGCGACCTGATTCATTTGGTCTATCACGCCGACGGCGTGCTGTGTCCGGTAACGCTGCTGATGCACCTGGCTGCCGCTGTTGAAACCAGGCCGGACAAGCCGCCCTGGCGTCCATGCGTCGTAGTGGCCGGGGGGCGCGAGCCGGCGACATGGGAAGCCTATCCGAGGCACCAGTTCCTGCACACCATCGGGATGCTGCCCTGTTGCGCCGCCGGCGGCTGTTGGCGCTCTCGAAGCGTCCCGCTGGGGGACGGTGACGAGAAGGATGAACCACGACATCTGTGCGTTGACACGGTGAACAACTTGCCGCGATGCATGCACCTGATTACGCCGGAGCAGGTCGTGAAGGCCGTTGAGATCGCCGCAGCCGGCCAGCAAACTTTCCTGAGAACGCAGTCAACCACAACTCAAGAACAAGAAAAAGATCATGGCGACAATACCTACGCAAAAGCAGCTCCAACAGGACCTCGACACGGCCACCCAGGAAAAAACCCCGCATTACAACTGGCTCCCCCCTGAGTGGATAGACCAAAAGCCGGACCTGACTAAGGACAATAACATTGCCCACGCGCCCAGCTTCAAGAATCCCACGCCGCTGGAGTGTGTTGTTCTCCTCGAAGGAAGGATTAGTGAGTTGAAACATAGATTCCCGAACAGGCTGGGGCACGTGAATACGAACCGGGCCGCCGAGACCGGAGTCGGAAAGGATGAAGGGGACGAGCTCACTCAGATGCCGCATCCTGGTTCGGATTTCCGTCACGTCGATCCAGGCGTGTACACCGAGGATCAGACGAATACCTTTAAGCACGCTTTTAAGGCGGTGAGAGACCTGCGCGGCGTGGCGACCAAGGATGGCGAAATCAGCAGGGCCCTCAACGAGGCCGTTCCGGTAATGGATAGAGCCGACAGCCTGCTCAAAGCAAACGCCAAGGGAATGCAACGGCTCAAACTGGCATTCGAGTACACCCTCTGCCATGTCACCGCCCTTTTTGGCGAGATCAACGCCGCCCTGGCAAACACCGACGAGACTGAGGGGAAGAAGGAGTACCACGCCGCCCGCCAGAAATATATCGATCTCCTCAGAGACCTGGACAACCATGAGCCCAGGGAAGATGAAATGTCGCCAGGCCAGCGCGGTTACGGACGCACGCTCAAATGGGTTTATGTCAGGCCGCTCATCCATGAGGGCAAAATCAAGGGGGCGGCAGTCATTGCCAAATGGAACCCGCACATCAGTTCTTCCGGCGTTCCCATCCCGCACGCATGAATCCAGCCCGAACCTTGTCCCGCGCCCTTTCGTTTCTGCTGCCGGCGGCGGGTCTGTTCCTGTTTCTGGAATGTCCGGCGGCAGACGACACCTCGGCCAAAACCGACTACACCACGAACGAAGCCGATCGGGCTGCCTGTGAGCGCCAGTTGAACATGATCGGCAACGCTATCCAACAGTATCGCCTCCAGCACGACGACAGCCTGCCAGCCAAACTCTCGGATTTGGCTCCGGACTACATTCACGACCCGAATGTTCTCATTTGCCCGTTCGTGCAAAAGCGCGGAGGACTGCGAAAGTGGAAAAAGCAATTCCGCGAGCTCGGCCCCGACCCGTACACCTCCTACGGTTATGAGTTTGCTCCGGCCCCGATGGACGAGTGGCAGTGGCGTGGTCTGCCCAAAAAGACCTGGCAGGAGTTCAAGCAGCGCGTGGCCGAAGAACTCGGGCCGGTGGTACCCATCGTTCGTTGCCACGACCATCGTCCCTGGTTGAATCTGGCCACCGGCGGTCAGATCTACCAAAGCGAACTTTACTGGGAGAAGAACTTCGTGACGAACGACCATCTGCTGACCGTTGCAAACCTCTTCGCCGGCCAGCCGCCGGTGCGCCCAACCGCTTCCGACTTCCCGCCGCGCGACCCGCGTGCCAGTCCCCGTCAGCTTGACTTGACCGCCGTTTACAACGCGACCCTTACCAACTCCTGGCAGGGATTCGCCGGCAATCACCTGGCTGAACTCCGCCCGGGACTTCATGAATTCGGGGGCGTGCGCTTCGATGTTCGCGGCGTCATCCAGCTCCAGGGGATGGACCTTCCCGAGGAGTATCCCACCCATGTTGCGGACCTTGATGTGCATCAAAAGTGCAGCAAGATTCACTTCCTGCACGCGCAGTCCTTTGGCTACCGATTCACCAATGCTCTTTATCTCATGCACTACACGGATGGCCGGGTTCAGGAATTTCCCATTGTCTATGGCCGGCACATCGCCGACTGGTGGTGCGATCCGGCCAATCTTCCCGGGCTTACTGACGCGACGATAGCCTGGACTGGCGGGAACGAAGCCGCCCGCGAGTACGGCAGGTCCCTTTGCCTCTACCACGCGACCTGGGAGAATCCCTGGAAAGACGCCGAGATTGAGACGATCACTTTTGATGCGAGAAGCCGGAAGTCCCTCAGCGGCCCGTTCGTCGTGGCCATCACTCTGGAATAACAGCCGATCTCTGCGGCTTTCACCCCGTAACAGCCATGATCGAGACCCGTTCAAATCCTTCAAACCCCCCGTCCTCCCTGCCTGGCGTCACCATCTGCGTCCTCACCTACGGGGATTACCCGCGCCTCGCCAGACGGGCGATCGAATCGATACAAACGTTTTGTCCCCGCTCCCAGTATCGACTGGTCGTCGGAGCCAACGCCGTCTGCGAAGAAACCGGCGCATACCTTGAAGCGTTAACGGCCGCGGGAGAAGTCGATCAGCTCATCAGGAGCCCAACGAACGTGAATAAGTGCCCGATGATGCGGCGCATGTTTGAGGTGGTGAACACCGGATTCATCTGGTGGTTCGACGATGATTCCTATGTCACGGCGCCCGATGCTCTCTCGCGATGGTTGGGCGCCGCCCGCGCTGCACCGGAGTCGACTGCGATGTGGGGCGAGCTTTACCAGTGCAATTCACCCGCCAATTTCACCGACTTGGAGGATGTGGTAGCCTTCGTGCGGGGTGCTTCCTGGTACCGAGGATTGCCGCCGCCCTCATGGCATGCCGGCGGCAAGGGCGAATTCAACTTCGAGAACCAAAGCTGCGGCGACGGCCGATGGGATTTCATCGTGGGCGGCTGCTGGCTCATTCGCATTTCGGCCGTCCGCGCCCTTGATTGGCCCGACCGCCGCCTGGTGAAGTTGGGGGATGATGTGCTCCTGGGCGAAGCGATCCGTCAGCAAGGCTGGGAACTCGGCAACATCGGCCGGCCCGGGGTCGCCATCAACACCGAGTCGCGCCGCGGAAATGTTGGCTCGTGCCTGGCAGACGAACCGGCGGGCGCCATCCCGGCCTAAGTGGTCATGAGCAGTGAGACAGCTTCAATGGTCCAACCAGCCTCCGGCGTCGAGCGCATCCGTCACCCCGGGATAGTGCCGCTCGAGCTGTCAGATCTTTGGGTGGAGGGCGCCACCTTGTGGGAATGGAGTTATAGCCCCGGATTCGCCGGCGCTTTGCGGCGTGCCCTGGAACATTGGCGCAGCGGCGATTCTTCCAACCGCTGGAGCGAACCCGCGCCGGCCGGTCTGCCGGGGTTCGAGGCGGTGTTTGTGACGGGCGGACGCAGCAAAGACCTGGCGGTGCGCGCCGAACTGTCCAGGCTCTCGTGCCCGGTCGTCTTTGGAGAGGACCCCGTCTTTGGGGGCGAGTGCGGCGGCTTTGCCATCCTGCAAGCCCGCCATCTTTCGGGCTGGGTTCTGGACCTGGGAAAATCGCAATTCAAACTGTCCGCTCCGGGTTTGCGATGGATCTTCCCGCGCGACTGGAAACGCTTTCCTCCGGCGGGACAAGTGTCAGCCCGCGATATTCCCGCACAGCGCCGGCGGATTAGAGAATTTATCGCCCTCAAGCTCCGGAGGGCTCTCGTGGAGACGAGCCAGCCTGCCCAGGCGATTGTCTTCGGCCTGCACGCCCGCCTGAGCGATGATGGGACTCCGGCGGGCAGCAGCTACGCCGGGGTGCGGGGAGACCGCAATCTCGTACGCGACGCCGTGGACCTTGCCGGTCTGGAGAACCTGCCCGTGCTTGTCATTAATGATGCCGAACTGGCTGCCTGGAGCGTGTTTTTGGATGCAACGCTGAGTCCGTTTGGCAAAGTGCTGGTGCTGACCCTCGGTTTCGGTATTGGCGCAGCCGTCGTTCAACGCCTGCCATCGGCGGCGGGCCTTAGAGCAAATGACGCTTCAGATACCTCGCATAAATCTCGCAGCGGGGCGTGGCCTGTTCAGGGCCGTCGCCTTTGATGATCCCCGCACTGCGCAGGCGATAGAAGCTGGCCGCGTCAGGCGACGGCCGATGGCGCAGGATATTCCGCATGATCTCGCAAAGGGCGGGATCTTTTGCCAGCAAGACGAGGATGCGGCGCAAATGATCGCCAAAAATGCCCTCGTCCTGATCGGCGCGAGCCGAGAGTTCGCTGAAGCTGATTTTCCCTGCCGCCAACTCGCGCAGAGCAAGCCGCACTAAATAAGGCTGACCGCCCAACAGGTTGAAAAAACTCGCCCGCTCGGACTGGGTTCGAAGTGGCATACCGTGCCGCTCGATCAAATCATCCACTTGCTCCGGATTGAAGTCATCGAGGCCCAGACGCGTCCCGACGTTGAAGGGCGATTGATTGACGTCAGTGATGAAAAGGTGCGCTTCGGTAGCGTAGGCAATGGCCAGAGTGAGGCGCGACCACGGTCCGCTCGAATCCAGCGCTCGCTCGTTATGCCAGGATCGAAAGAGGCCGAAAACCCCACCTCCAAAGGTGCAGGCAAAAAGGCGGTCGATTTCATCCAGACCCCAGACAAGGTGCCCCTCGA
>CAZCUL010000249.1:0-2583 GCA_964501475.1 uncultured Verrucomicrobiota bacterium
GGTAAAGGAGAGAATTCCGCGAGCCACGGCAACGGTCGGACAAGGCACGTCGTTTGCTCCCAGCGGTCCGCGCCTTCCCTTCCCAAGCGGCGGGCGCAGCGGTGCCATGAAACCATTTATACGGCGGCCAAAGAGCTTCGGGCTGACACGAAGGAACGCAGCACACACCTGCACCCAGCTCTTGCGCACCGAAACCTGGTCCCTCCAGGCGAGGCGCGCCGCCAAAGCCATCCGCGAACACATCACCGTGCAGGAACGCACGCCGTTGCCTCAGTAAGCCGGAACCTCGCGAGCACAGCGAAGACGAACCGCAAGGCGTCCGAGCTGCTCCTGTTCAGTCGCGGCGGTAATTCCAGGACCTGACTACTCGTTCCGCGCTTTCAGGAAATGCTCGAAGAAAAGGTAAATCTGCTCGTTCGATTCCGGCGTCGGATTGTGGCCTTTGCGATTGCTCATGGCCACGCGGTTGGTATATCCGAGCAGCGCATTCACGCCGACCGTGTGGTTCAATGCCTTCCAGCGTTCCGGCGGATCTTCTGAACCGCCTGAAACCAGAAAGGGCCGCGGCGCCATCAGCGCATGAAGCTCGTGAAGGTCGTGGCCGCGCTCCTTCAGTACCTTGTAGGCGCCAGTCTGCGGGTTGGCTTCTGTGGGAATGCCCGGTTTGCGCGTCGTTTTCGAGTCAAAACCCAAATACCACGGCTCCCAGTAATTGACGTTGGCGCGGCTTTCGTCAAAGACGATGCCGCCGTCCGACCAGGCCGCGCAGGCAAACCTGTCATAAAGACACGAGGCAAACATGGCCCACTTCCCGCCATAAGAATGACCGACGATCCCAATTCGTTTGGCATCCACCTCGGGAAGAGTAGCGAGAGCATTGGCGCAGTTGGCCGCCACATAAGCCAGGAACGACAATGGCTGGCAATCGGCCGTTCCGAGTTCGGGCCTTCGCGCATCGCCGCCCGGCGACCCGATCGAGAGCGTGACAAATCCGCGTTTGGCGAGTTGATAGCCGAAATCACGCAGCTCCACCTTACCCAAACCCACGCTCGATTCCGGCTCGTAATAGGGAACCACCACGGCAGGAAACGGCCCTTGGCCGGCGGGCACCAATAGATAACCCTCGCTCAAAACGCCTCGGGCTATCTCGACTCGGACCCGGTGTTGAACAAAATCCTCGCGCACTGCGCGCGCGGCATACTCCAAACGCGGGCGCTCGATCAGTTCCGGCCATGGCGCCATGATTTCATGCCAGCGGCTAAGGATTTCGCTGCGCCGTTCCGGCCATTCTGCCGCGCTTCGGACAGGCCGGCCATCGTAAAAATGAAGCGCGGATCGGAACGTTCCAAGGTCGTTGGCGAACTCCGGTGGTGGACGAAAACGGGGCTCGATCCTTGACCAAATATTTGTGGCCGATTCAGCAGCACGGACCACGCTGGTCGGACTCCATAGCGTGAGAACGCAAGCTGCCAGCAACCATTTCGGGTGTTCCAGCACGAATTTGTTATTTTCCGAATTGATGCGGTCGATTGTTGCCGGAATATCGAAGGGACTGCAAGCAATGCGGACGTGTGAAAATTCTCGAAGGGAATTCGGCGGGGACATGAAAATCGCCTTGGTCAACGACGCCCCGATCACAATCGCGCTCGGGAATAACCTGACGCAGTGAAAATCGGGCTAGACCAAAAACGAGCCGGCCCTTTCAGGCCGGCTCGCCCACTACTCAATAGTCCCCTTCCTTTATGAGACCTTTACGTCGATGGCTTTCGGTTTGGCCGTTTCATCCTTGGCCACATGCACTCTCAGGATACCGTCCTTGAACTCAGCGTTTACCCGCTGGCCATCGGCGTCTTCAGGCAGCGTGAAACTTCGCGTGAACGTGCCATAAGCGCGCTCCACCCGATGGTACCGTTTGCCCTTCTCTACCTTCTCGAACTTGCGTTCGCCATTGATCGTCAAGACGCCGTTTTCCACTGTAACGTGGAGATCATCTTTTCTGATCTCGGGCAGTTCGGCCTTGATCAGGTACTCCTTCTCATCCTCGGTGATGTCCACCAAAGGCGCCCATTCGGTGACACTCATCGTTTCCTCCTGCCCACCATCACGCCGGAGCGGCAGACGCCCAAACAAGCTTGAAAACACCTTGTTTTGGAGGTCTTCCATGTCTTTGAACGGATTCCACCGTTCGCCTCGTTCTACTCTGCTCAAAGCATTCATAGATTTTCCTTTCAACGGAACTCTGGTTCCAACTGCGGATTCGAGCCGGGGAGCCCCTTTTGACCCGCCCCGAACCGGCCAAGCTCGCCAAGCCCAGCCCTTCATTCCAACTCTCACCTTCTTACTATCAGCATTGATGCCAGAGATGTTGTTAAGCGAATACCATTTATGGATAGCATCTTAGACGGTAACCGCTGCGGGCGGAGCTGCGCCATTTCTGCCCGAATCGAACAGAAGCAACCGAAGGGTGGGTCACAATGACTCGGAGCATGAAAAAGCAAAGGGCGAACCGTGAGAAGCGGTTCGCCCTGCAAGAACTCAGGTAATCAATGACCGGGCTTATTTGCGCAGCCGTTGGCGGAAAAG
>CAZCUL010000250.1:0-5173 GCA_964501475.1 uncultured Verrucomicrobiota bacterium
CCCAACGTTCGGGTGCATGGGCAGACCAGGCGCAGTTTCGGCAACTCTTTGGGTTTGCCCGGATTAGCCAGCACGAACAGCGCGGTGGCGACCATGATGGCCTACGATACGCATGCGCCCTGGCAGGTCGTCCCCGATAACCATGGATACTTTGACACCGAAGGACTGGAAGTCGGATTTTCACTTGTGCGCACGACACTCGATCCAAATTCAGATCCGACTCATTTCTCGACCTGGCGTGCCAGTACCCACCGATTCGGCTCCCCCGGCGCAGACGATCCCGCGCCGAAAGTGCCGCCTGTTTACGTGAATGAACTGCTCACGCGCCCAGGGGCCGGACTTCTGGACAGCGTTGAGTTGTTCAACCCCAATCCCACCAATGTGCATCTTGGCGGATGGTGGCTCAGCGATGAGCGGAACCGGCCCTTCCGTTACCAGATCCCGCCAGGCACTATCATTCCAGCCTTTGGCTTCATAGTCTTCGATGAAACTCATTTCAACGCGGGCACGAACAGCCTTTCATTCAACTCCGACGGCGAGCGTTGCTACCTGTTCTCAGGCGACACCAACGGCAATCTTACCGGCTACAGCCATGGTTTCCGCTTTGCGGGCAGCGAGCGGGACATTTCGTTCGGCCGAAATCGATCGACGGACGGGGGAGACTACTTCATGCCGGAACTCGCTCCCACGTTCGGCACGACGAACACTGGGCCACGCCTCCCGCCGCTTCTGATCAACGAGGTTATGTACCACCCGGACGGGACGAACGTGGAATTCATCGAGCTACGAAACACGCTCGACACGCCGCTGCAACTTTGGGACCCGGAACGCCCGAAAAATGTGTGGGGCTTTGGTCATGTGGAACCGGGAGTCGTTTACATCCCAACGTTCTTTTTCCCGACCAACACGATTGTTCCAGCCGGAGGGTATCTCCTGCTGATCGGCGGCGACCCGGAATTGTTTCGGGCCACGCACGACGTGCCGCCGACTGTGGCGATTCTCAGACTGCCGGGCAATGTGACGCTGCCGGACACACACGCACCGCTGTATCTGCTTCGTCCCTTCGGAGTCGCTGATAACGGCTTGCCCCGCTACGGCATTATCGACGAGGTGCGTTACCGGAACTCCGCTCCGTGGGATCCCGGGGCAGCAGGGGGCGGCCAGTCGCTGGAACGCATCGCTCTCCTTGCGCGCGGCAATGAACCGGCGAACTGGCGGGCCAGTCCAACCGAAGCTTCGCCGGGGCGTGACAACAGTGGCAATCTACCGCCGCGCGTGTGGGCGGGAGGTCCGAGCACGGCCTTCGTGAATCACAGCACGACCATTGTCGGCGCGCTGTCAGATGATGTCTGGCCGGGAACAACCCTGACATCTTGGTGGGCGCAGATTAGTGGGCCAGCAATGGTTGCGTTTGAGAGCAACACTCTTCAGAGCACGAGAGTCACATTCCCGCAAACCGGGCAGTATGTTCTTCGCTTTGCGGTGAGTGACGGTGTTCACACCAGCACGGATGACACGACGGTGGCGGCAATCACACGACCGTTCGATTCCTGGCGCAACACTAACTTCACCAGTGGCGAGTTGACCAATGAATCAATCAGCGGCCCCGCCGCCGACCCGGACGCCGATGGCTTGAACAATGCGGAGGAGTATTTCTTCGCGACTGCTCCCAAGGTTTTCAACACGCAACGGCCGTTTCGGGGTGAACTGATAAACGGCCATCCCGCGTTGGTCTGGACGCAACGAGTGTACGCGGTGGATGTGACTGCAACGGCGCAGCGCACCGATCGAATCGAAGGCCCCTGGTTTGGAGGCCCAGGGCTGTTTGAATACACGGAAACGCTCACTCCTCAGCCGGACTCGATTCAAGTGCGGCTTCGCTCCCTCTTCCCTGCCACCGCGTCCGGCCAGCAGTTCATCCGCCTGCAACTCGGCTTGGCTGAGTAAAAGCTTATGTCCGACCTTCGTTACGCCTTCCGTCAGTTGGGCAAACATCTGTTCGCCAACGGAGTGATTGTGCTCACCATCGCGCTCCTTATCTGCGCGGTCAGTGTCATCTATGCGTCGATTCGGGATGACGCCACACGTTACGCGCCGTTCCCCGATCGGGACCGGGTGCTGAAACTCTGGCGGATCGGTGAAAAGAAAATGCACGAGTCGTTTCCGGCCGATCTGTATCACGACTATGCCGAGCGGCTTACTTCCTTTGAGGAACTGGGCGCGGCGGGCTTTCGTCAATCGGCGACCCTCACGGAAGTTGGTGAACCATTCAGCTACGGTGTAGTGGATGTTTCCGCGAGCCTGCTGCGCCTCACGCAAGTGACGCCGATGAAGGGACGTTTGTTTTTGGAGCGCGATGAGAAATCTGCGGAGGACAGCCCCATCCTGATCTCCGAATGGTTGTGGCGCGCAAAGCTCGACGCCGACGAACAAGTGATTGGACGCGTACTTCGATTCAACGATCGTTTGCATACGGTCGTCGGCGTCCTGCCGGACTCGATGCGCACGACGTGGTTCGCATTCAATGTCGATGTCTGGCAGCCGGCGCAACTTGACCGAGCGCGGGGAGGCATGGATCTGCGGGTATTCGGCCGCTTGAAAGCTGGGGTTACTCGTGAGCAGGCACAGGCTGAACTCGAAACGCTGGCCGCGAGCCTTGAGAAAAACCATTCACCGAATGCCGCGGAACGCGCGCTGGCACCCGGCGGCTTCACGGGTGCCCGCCTCGCCGCGTTGGACGAACAGTTTCCGTCGACGGGCAGGGCAGCCGAACGGATCGTGCTCTTGCTTTTCACGGGCACGATAATCGCCAGCGTGGTGGGTATCGCCTACTTCAACATGACCATTCTCCTGCTCGCCCGCATTGCGTCGCGTTCGCGCGAACTCGCCATTCGCCTGGCCATCGGCGCGGGCCGGGTGCGCATCGCCCGGCAAGTTCTTGCCGAAACCGTGCTGCTGGCTGTTTTGGGCGGCGCGCTGGGACTGTTGTTCTCGCTTTGGATCGCTGAACTCCTGCCCGTGGAAGGGTTCGATGCTCACTTTGACTGGCGTCTTTACTCGTTTTCCGCCGGTACAACGCTTTTCGTTGGAATCCTTATTGGATTGTTGCCCGCGCTGCGCTCGGCCCGCACGGATCTGACTGAAGCGTTGAAGGACGGCGGCCAGTCCGTAGGCCGTCGTCACCACCGCTTGCGCAACTTCCTCATCTCCTCCGAGGTTGCTATGGCGTTGATCCTCTGCGTCGTCGCGGGTCTGGTGACTCGCGCGTTTTTCGATCACTACCGCGGTGACCTGGGGTTTGATCCCGACAAGGTCATCTCGGTGCAGGTGGATTTGCGGTATGACACCTACCGGGAGATGAAAGACCGCCACGCCTACGTGGAACGCGCGCTACTCGCGCTCCGCGAGTTGTCCGGTGTCGAAGCCGCCACCGTGACCGTCAGCGGCACCTTCTTCGTATGGTCGCAACCGGATCTGATCGTGCTGGAAGCCACGGATGAGGACGGGACGCAGACAGTCAAGGCGTTGAACTCCTTCGTCAGCCACGGTTTTATCGGCGCGGGCGGGATGAAGCTTCTGCGTGGACGCGATCTTGCGGATGACTCAAAGAAGGCCGAGGACGAAGTTCTCATCAACGAACAATTCGTGGCCGAGCATTTTCGAAACGCCGATCCGCTCGGGCATCGCATCCGTGTCGAACGGGAAAACCGGTGGGTGACCATCGTGGGGATCACGAAGAACCGCCATCCGCGCACCACCTTTCAGGACTTGCAAGCCGAAGCATTCTTTGGATACCGGCGCGCGACCGCCGCATTGCCCATCGTCTTCCTGGTTCAGACCCGCGCGGACGCCAGGGCGATGGCACTTTCGCTTCGCGAACTGCTGTTGAGTCTGGACGCCAACCAACCCGTGAATCAGCCCGCAGTCGTTGCGGAGTTGCTGAGGAACCGCGCTCGTGGTGATCGGAACGTCACGATGTTTCTCGGCATCCTGGCCGGCATCGGATTGTTCATCGCCTTGATGGGCGTCTATGGCGTCGTCGCTTTCAGCATCACAGAGCGGACGCGCGAAATCGGCCTGCGCATGGCCTTGGGAGCGACGCGCAAAGAGGTTTTGCGCTTGCTGGTCTGGCAGGGCGCGCGGTTGCTCCTCATCGGCGCGGTGCCCGGTATACTGATCGGCTCGGTCATCATGCTCGCCATGCGGTTGATGACGAAAGGCATGGACCACCTGGACATTTCGCCTTTCGACCCTTTGACGCACCTCGCTGTCGTGCTGATTGTCGGCAGTGCGGGCTTGCTCGCCTCCGCCTTGCCCGCCCGCAAAGCAGCCAACCTCAACCCCATGGAAGCCCTGCGCTATGAATGATCTCAAGTTCGCCATCCGCCAGTTGCTGAAGAACCCCGGCTTCACCGCCGTAGCGGTGCTCACGCTGGCGCTCGGCATCGGGGCAACGACTGTCGTGTTCAGCATCGTGAACGGCGTGCTGCTGCAACCCTTGGAGTATCCGGGTTCTGAGCGCATCGTGAACGTGTGGGAAGGCGACACTAAGAAGGGGTTCCGCAACGACTACAACAACTACACTTCGCCCGCCACGTTTGTGGACTGGCGCCGGGAGAACCAGGTCTTTGAAGCCATCGCCTTCGCCGCCCACCACCACGGCTGGAAGACGCTCAGCTTCATCCGCACTGGTGACGGTCCCGCGGAGCGGCTGCCCGGCCGCTTTGTCTCGACGAATTACTTCAAGGTCTTCGGTCTGGAACCCATGTTGGGACGGAGTTTTCTCCCGGAAGAGGAAGTCAAAGGAGCCAGACGGGTTGTCGTGATCAGTCACAGCTTGTGGCAGCGATTGTACAACGGCGATCCCGAAGTCCTGGGGAAATCGATCACCCTCGATAACCAGGGACGGCACACCTACGAAATCATTGGCGTGATGCCGCCGGGATTCCGATACCCCGGGGCCGATGTCTGGGTTTCCTGCGCGCACATGCCGCGTCCGATGACTCTTCGCGGCAGCGGTGGAATGCACGTCGTGGCCCGATTGAAGCCGGGCGTGTCACTGGAAAGGGCGCAGGCGGAGATGAACGCCATTCAAGCCTGGATCCACGCGGGGTACGCTCATCTTGAAACACAGGGATGGTCTATCGGGTCGCAAATCCGCCTGCAACCGTTG
>CAZCUL010000251.1:0-4354 GCA_964501475.1 uncultured Verrucomicrobiota bacterium
CTTTGGCGCTGGGGCGGGCGTCAGCAGGGCGATGATTTTGCCGCGCTTGCTAATTTCCACCTGTTCGCCTTCCTCAACCCAATGCAAATCAAAGCAAACAAGTGAAAGCGCTCACTGCGAAGGAAAGACGGGCGCGGAAAAGAAGGTGTGAAATCTGACGGAACGAAGTAATAGAATTAACAAAGGAAGAGAAAGATCGGAAGTCCTGCGTTGCCTTTTGTGGTCTCGTCCGCTTCACCGGCGCACCGGCTCCATTCGATTCCGGTTGCCGCTTGAAATGGCCCTGATGGCCGAATTAGCCGCGTCCCGGACTCTCGTTACACGATGATTCAATAGATTAGTCAGCACAGGCAGAGCGGGCGTGGCATTGGTTCCCATGGCTTCCAGAGCCTCAACAGTGAATTGCTGAACCAGCCAATCATTGTTGGTAGATAACACAGTGATCAAAGCCGGGATTGCCGGCTCCGCTTCGGAGCCCATGGCAGCCAGCAATTTCGCCGCGGGCAACTGGTTCGACCGCTCTTTGGACAACATCACGTCAGAGAGAAAGCTCAGACTGGAGGCGGAATCCCCGGCGACCTTCCACAGGAAATCCGCTACTGAGATTTGCATGGGAATCCCCTCGCTTCGGCTGAACGTTCGCACAAACGGCACGAGACCCACGGCATTGGTTCCAAGGGCGGACGCCTCGGCCAGGGCTCTCTGACGACTTCCCGAATCGTCTCCGCGTAAAACCTCTTCAATAACCTTGAGCGAGGGCTCGACTCGTCCCGTCAATCGATAGAGCGCCCTGGCGGCAACAACGCGAGTTGAATTGTCCGAGTCGTCCAGAGCTTTCGTAAGCGCATTGATCACCGGGGGTGAATCCTCTCCCATTCGTTCCAGCGTGCGGGCCGCATGCATTCGGCAGTGGCTGCTTTGGTCTGCCAAACACTGGATAAGTGCGGGAATCGCCGAGGTTGCACGTGAACCCCATGTTCCAAGAACGGCGATTGCCGATCCTCGAACATTATGAGCGCTATCCTTCAGCGCGTTTGTCAGAATCGGCAAGAAAAGATATGTGTTCGTCGCGGATAAATTTCTCAGCGAAGAAACCGCGGCGAATCGCATTTCTGAATCCTGGTTCGTCGCTCCCCTTCGAATCGCAGCCACAACCTTCTCGGATGGGGAGCCAATTGAGGTCAAGACCTGAAAAACAAGACGTTTGTCTCCAAGCTCTGGCGAGCGCGGGCGAGGCAAAATGCGCCTAAGGCCGTCCGGTAGTTTCAGCCACAACTTGCGATACAAAAGCGAAGATTTCGGTTCATCCTCATCCAGAGCCTCGATGAGTCGGTTTACGGCGGGTGGGCCAATTTCGACCAAACGGTCATGGGCATTGGCACTCGTCCCATAAACCCGCGCGCGACAGAGTTGGTGCACCCAGTCATCGACGGTCTTGCCGTAATACAATCTTGGCTTCATTAAAACAACAGTGGCCGAGACTGCGACAAGAACTGCTACGCAAAGTAGAAGCGGCGACCGCCGGTAGATTCGTCTTTTGTCCATTACGATAAAAGAGCAGGTCTTATTGTTTCGGCTCACTGCCGATCCATCCGCGCTTGCACCTGTTCAATGGCCTCCTCAAGCCAGATGTGATTCTTCCGTACTGAACCGACGCGCTGAATACAAAACCTCCAGCGCTGCTGGTGATGCCAGAGCCACCAGCCCGTCCAGCGCCTCCCGCCACACAGCCGGTTCGGTATCGCCCAAAGCTTCCTGAAGAAACGGGATCACGGATTGCTCCCGATGCTGCCAGATGACTTCAACGAGAAACGCCCGGACAGAATTATCCTTCTCTGTAAAACGCTGCCATCAACTTAGCCAGAATGTCGTGATCCATCTCCAACAAACCGAAAAATGCGTCCTCTCGTCGTCGGCCCCGATACCACCGGAGATACTCGGTGAATTCAGGAGCAGAGTCTCTCGCACGCGCTGGCGTTTCGTTGTTCAATACGGGTTCAATACACTTATTGTTGGAAGGTGAAAAGCCATTTTCCAGGCGCTTCTTAATCTGACTGACCACGAGCGGAGCTTATCGCTCCGTTCAGTCTCTAGCAAGAACGACGCGGATCCGAAATGGGCCTTCGCTCCTCCGCAGATTTCGGAATTCCGGCGTCGTTATTTAGAAGACTTGTATTCCTTGAGCCGCTCTTGCAACTCCTTGCGCTGTTCCTCGTCTTCCACCATTTTCACGGCCTCTTCCTGGATCTGGATGGCTTTGGCTTTCTTGCCGGTGTCGAAAAGGGCGCGGGCGTAGGTGTCGGCCACGTTCGGGTTCTTTCCATCCGTGGCGTCGTAGCCCAGTTTAGCCGCGCGCACGGCCAAGTCGAGGTCGCGGGTTTTGATGGCAGGATGTGTGAGAATGACCCAGGCCATATTGTTGAGCAGTTCCGCGTTCCCGGAGGCATCGGTCAGGATCTGATTGCCGAGGGCCTTGAGTTCCGGTCCTTCCTTGCCCTCCGCGGCCATGTTGAAGTAGCGGTTGAGCTCCTGTTCGGCCGCGGCGGATTTCTTGGCGGCCTCGATGTCGAACTTGCCGGCAATGATTTGCTCGAGGGTCGAGTCCAGGCCGGCCATGGGATGGCCATGCCATACGATCTTCCCTTCTTTATTGACCACAAAGGCGTGGGGAATGCCTTTGACCTCGAAAGCGCCCATGTAAGCAGCGTAGGTTTTGCGGTCCTCGTCAACCGCCACCACGTAATCCATCTTTTCGCCCATCTGCTTGACGAAGGGTTTTACCTTGGCCGCCGTTTCGTCACTGATGCCGATGATGACGACGTTCTTGTCTTTGAAGGTTTTCTGAAGTTCAGAGAGGTGGGGCACGCTGGCGCGGCAGGGCGGACACCACGTCGCCCAGAATTCCACAACATAGATGCTGTCGCCCTTTCCCTTGGCGATGGTGACCGGCTCGCCTTTGATCCATTCAGCGATGGTCAATGGCGGGGCGTCCATGCCGAGTTCGGCTTCGGCGGCGGCCAGGGCCTGTGTGAAGAGGGTAGCGGCGAGGAGCGGAGCTATCAGGCGGAGTTGCTGTTTTGTGTGCATAAGGATTTTCTTTAAAGATTAAACAGAGGAAAGAACGTTCCGTTGCCCGGACGTGAATTCCTTGCCCACTAGAACTGTCAGCCTCTACGAAGTCAAGGAGCGGAAATGAACGATTTCCTCTCCCTGAAAGGATAAAAAGATGAAAAAAGGAAAAGAAAGACTTCCCATGGAGGGCGCTGCGGACAAATGGCTGTCCGGCGGCACACTGCGGAACACCGGCAATTGGAGCGAAGCGCCAGCGGAAGTGGTGGAGACCGCTGCGGGAGAATTTCAGGCCCGCGTTCCGCTCAGCGGGGATGGCCGGCAGTTCTTCCGACTGCGGGTCGCGCGTTGAGTCGCGCCGGCTGCTATACCCACCCAGCTACACCCGTTTTTCCGGTCGCTTTGATGAGCCAACGACGCCACAATGCCGCTCTCAACCATCCGCGTTCGATGCTCAACCGAGCGCGTACTTCGTTCGGTCAACCCCACCTGTCCTACTTTAAATGTTTGCTCAGAAACTCGAACGTGCCCGCGCCATGGATGGTGTGCGGACCGTCAAAGAATTCAATCTCAGTGCGCCCGGGGATGCCGCGGTCCGAGTAGTGCCGCCGCACCTTGGCGTATTCATAAGCGACCCATTCGTCCGGCGCGACACCGTCGTGATGTCCGCGCTCGACCATGAATGGCCGCGGCGCGATCAATGCCGCCATTTCCGCGTAGTTAAAGGTATGTCCGAGGTCGAATTCGAACATCTCGTATTCTCCGGTGAACATGTAGCTGTAGGGCGAATGCACCGTGACGTTCTTGAGGATCCATTCGTTGAAATCCGCGGAGCAGATCGAGAGCGCGTAGTTGGTCAGGACCGCCGGCACGCGCATGGCCGTTTTGCCGCCATACGAGAGGCCATAAAAACCGATGCGGTCCGGATCAACGAACGGCTGGTCGCCGAGCCATCCCAAAATCTGCTGGTGCTGGGCGATGATGACCGAGAAAAGGGACTTCTTTAAGGGATTGGCCTTGCGTTGCAGAACTCGAAATTTGTCCTGGCCGCGATATGGATTGTGCGGCGCGAACACCACAAAACCGCTCTCGACCAACCGCGCGGCGAAGCCTTTATAGGCGCGGTAGCCCGGGGATTGCGCATCGTGTGTGATGGTTTGTTCGGGCAATCCTTCCAACCCATGTTGGCAGACCACCACCGGGCGCCGCTCGCCGGCCTTGAGGTCTTTTGGCAGGAGCAGGACGCCCCAGGCAAAGACGTCCGGCCAGACATCCAGCACCACGT
>CAZCUL010000252.1:0-8099 GCA_964501475.1 uncultured Verrucomicrobiota bacterium
AGGGGTGGTCCCAAATCCGAAAAAGAAACTGCTCGACCAGGTGCGGGAAGTGATGCGGGCTCAAACATTATTCGCTTGATTGTTGAATGTTAATGCAAAGATGTGCCTCCATCGCCTTGCCGGAACAGCCGCCGTCCGTGCCTGTGCGCCAGCGCTATACTCCGTTGGGAAAAGCGGTAGAGGGCTACCGCCCATCCTCCGTAGCAATACTACGGAGGGTGGACAGTCCAAGACGCTTCGCGACCACCAGAGCCGCCGGGAGGTCCGCCAGGTTTTGGAGTGCGCCAGTCCTCGTCCTCTGGCGCTCTTGCATTTGCGCAAGCACCAGCGGCAAGTTTTTAATCCCAAATCCGGTAGGGCATAAGCGTCCGATCGAGGAAGGTTCGGCAATAAGGGCAACGGCCCGGATTCTTCCAGCGCTCGATGCGGTGATGGCGCGCCACCGGACATTCCAGCCGAAAATCAACCCAGGCCGGGCTGCGACGAATGATTCCACCCGGCAGAGACGCCGTACGATTCTTTGCCGCCCGCGAAATTCGGACATGGCCGGGCAATAGAATATCGATGTCTTCCTTGCGCTTTGCAGCCGGGCCAGCAATGGATGGATTGCTCCTCTTTGGCCGCACACGAACCTTCGTCGCCACGTCATAGAGGTGCTTGCAGTCGCGGCAAAGGATTGTGCTGGTGAAACAATTCAACCCTTCGTCCTCGCCGCCTGAAACCCTGGCTTCAAAGCCGCACTTGGAGCATTGAAACAAGTAACAACGTCCCATCGCCGGAATTCTTGCCGATTGCCCCCGGCCTGCACAAGCGCAGCCGCAGCAGTTCTCGATGCCGAAGGCGCAGCAAAATACGCTTACCGGGATACCGGGTCTGACAGAGGCTGGCCGGTTTTCGCGGGCACTTGCGGGGCGAACGCTTCGTCATCGCCTCTGCGCCGCCGGTCGGCCTCTTCCAAAATCGTGAAGACCGCGGGAATGAAGACCAGGACCACAACCGACGACACCAACGTGCCTACACCCAGGGAAATCGCCATGGGCACAAGAAAAAGCGCTTGAATGGACGTTTCAAAGATCATGGGGCCGAGACCCAGGAAGGTGGTGATCGCCGTAAGAAAGAGCGGTCGAAAGCGGCGCAACGCGGCCAGGGCGGTCACCTGATCGGGCGCTTCTCCCGCTTCAGCGAAACGGTTTCGGGTCACGGCCAGGACGAACCCGCCGTTCACCACCATCCCGCAAAGCGCGATCATGCCAAAGACGCTGAAGATGCTGAGGTCAAATCCGAGCAAAACATGTCCGACCACCGCCCCGGACAGGCTCCAGGGAATGGTGAGCAGGATCACGATTGCCTGGGAGTAACTGCGCAGAAGCGAGGCCATGATGGCAAAGATGGCAAACAAGGCCGCCAACAGTCCCCAGCCCAATTGGCTCATGGCTTCGCGTTGTTCGCGCTGCTCGCCTTCGAACGAATATCGCAGACCGGGATATTTCGCGAGGATTTCGGGCAATTCGTTTTTGGCGAAGGCGGACAGGATTTTGTTGGCGTTGTTCACCCCGGGAATGACGTTGCCGGTCACATCGAGCACACGCGCGCCATCGACGCGTTCGATACTGACCGGCGCATTGGTTCGAAGGACTTCGGCAGCCTGGCTGAGCGGGATTTCGCCCCCGCCAGGCGCCCGCATGAGCAGGTCTTCCAGGCCCGCCATTGAACGCCGGTCCGCGTCGGGCAGCCTGACCATGACCCGAAGCTCGTCGCGGTCGCGCGGTTGGCGAAGCGCTTCGGCGCCGTAAAACGAGTTCCGGATTTGCCGCCCGAGGTCGCGCGCGGTGATACCCATGCTGCGGCCTTCGGGTTTGATCTCGAAGTTGAACTGGGGCATGTCGCGTCCGAATCCCTTGTTGACGTCTTCCACGCCGGGATAACGGTCCACGGCGGCAGCCACTTCCGCCGCGGCCTCTCGCAAGATGTCCACTTCGGGGTGGGAAAGTTCGATTTCAATCTCGGCTTCGCCCCCCGGACCGATCAGGTAGTCAAAAAAGAGCGACTCGATGTCCGGGATGACGGGGATTTCTTTGCGCCAGAGATTGGCGAACTCTTCGCTGGTAATCTTGCGCCGGCTCTGGGGCACAAGGGTGACGGACACTTCGGCGTTGTTGCTCGAGCGTTCGGCCACACCTACAAAAATGCCGACCACAATGTTCGTTTCGCCCGTTGCGGCCAGGGCGCGTTTAGCCGCCGCTTCGATTTGAAACGCCACTTCACGGCTCCGGGCCACCGGCGTGCCCGAGGGCAAACCGATTTCGGCCTGGATGAAGTCGGTTTGAATGCTGGGGCGGAATGCAAAATTGATCCGCCCGCTCCAGACATACGCTCCCACCACCAACAAACCAGTGACGAAGGCAGCGATGGTGAAATAACGATACCGGATGGCGGCCGAGAGGATCGGGCGGTAAGTGCGTTCAATCGCGGCATCCAGCTTCAAGCGAAACGCCGTCTGCCTGCGGTCGAAGGCGGCGAACCACGACCTGCCATCCCGCCGCCAGGTAAAGGCCAGGTGGGACGGCAAGACGAGCAGACATTCCACCAGCGAGACGGTGAAGACTGCAATAATCACCGCGGGCATCACCTGAAAAAACCGGCCAGCCTCGCCCGGGACGAAGAGAAGAGGGAGAAAGGCGATGATATTCGTTGAAACCGCGAAGACGACCGGCACGGTCATCTGTTTCGCCCCAGCCACGGCCGCTTCCATGCGCGGCATCCCTTGAGAAATCTTGTGAAAAATGTCTTCACCCACCACCACCGCGTCATCCACCACAATTCCGAGCGTCACAATAAAGCCGAAGAGGGAAATCATGTTGATGCTCGAATCCAACAACGGCAGAAGGATCAACGAGCCGAGAATGGCAACTGGAATGCCGATGGCCGTCCAGAACGCGACCCGCAATTCCAGGAAAAGGCCGAGCGCCAGCAGCACCAGAAGCAATCCCGCCGCTCCGTTGAAGATGAGCAACTCAAGCCGCTCGCGATAATCGTCCGAACTGTCGCGAGACAGGATCATCCCCACACTGGGCGGCAGATTCGGGCGTTGGCGTTCGATGAAGCGGCGGACCGCGGCCGCGACCTTCAATGGAGGCTGATTCTCCGAGCTGTAAACCGACAAAAAGACGGCGCGCTTGCCGTTGAAGTAGGCTTCGCGCTCGGACTCCTCGAAGGCGTCGCTGATCCTGGCGATGTCCGCCAAACGCACCTTGGCCCCTTCAGGCGTGCTTAAAATTGAGATATCCCCGAACTGGCTTGCGAAATCGCGCCGCTCGGTCGTCTTGAGCAGAATCTCCCCGCCCGCTGTGCGCAATGTTCCCGCGGGCACGTCGAGGGCGGCCGCATCAATGGCGCGCGCCACCTCGTCGAGAGTCAATCCCAGCGCCCGCAGCTTCGCTTGCGGGACCTCGATGTGAATTTCAGGACGCCGCGCGCCGCGCACTTCCACAATGGATATTTCCGGCTCGGAGAGCAGACCGTCTTCAAGTTGACGGGCGAAATCCACCAGCGTCCGTTCGTCCAGGTCGCCATAAACGGCAATGGTCAGGACGCTGCGCCGGCGGCCGTCGCCGAGCGAAATGACGGGCAGCTCGGCGTCGTTTGGGAAAAGACTGATGCGCTGGATCGCCGCGGTCACTTCCTGCAACGCGCGATTGCGGTCGAAGCCGGGCATGATCTCGACGGTTACGCGGGCCTGGCCTTCGGTGGCAATGGAATGAAGCCGCCGGAGCAATTCCATCCCGCGCAGTTCCGATTCGATGGGCTGGACGACGGACCGCTCGACTTCCTCCGGGCTGGCGCCGCGGTATTCCATCTCGACTTCCACCGTATTGAGCTCGAATCTTGGAAAGACCTCCTGCTTGATCTGGCTGCCCACGATCAGGCCAGTGCCCACGATCGCCGCCATGAGAAGATTCGCCGCCACGTGATTACGCGCGAACCAAGCCAGAATTCCTGTCCGGTCTCCGCTGGTTCCGCTGCTATGAAGTGGCTGGCTCATGAGTGGGACAGCCAGCCTGGCTGTTGACGGCGACAACTTGCCGCTGCGCGGCGCGGCCTGAGGCGATCGCCAGATGAGGCAATGGAGAATCTATAGGACAGGCTGGCAGCCCGCCCAAACGGGCCAGCCGCCCCTTCCACCCGAAACTGAACTCCATACCCGGAACTCATGGTCCGTTGCTCTCGACCGGAGGCTCGTCCCTGGCTGGTTGCGAAAGCGGCTGCGCATCCACTTTCATGCCCGGGAGTGCCATCCTGAGGCCGCTTGTAATCACCTGTTCGCCGGGCTTCAGGACATTCGACACCAGCACATTGTCGCGCCGCCTCCAAAGCACCTCGACAGCCCGAATCTGCAATTGGCTGTTCGTGTCCACCACCCAGACATGGCCCCCTTCGCGCAGGGCTGCCCTGGGTAAAGAGAGAACGTGATCGAGCCGTCCGGCGTTGATTTCCACGCGCACGTAACTGCCGACGAGGAGGGGCGGTTTGCGTCCGGGTTCTTTCAGGCCGAGAGGGTCCCGGACCCGGATCAGCACCCGCGCCATGCGTCCGGTGGGTTCCAAATCGCTCAAGAGGCGCACCACCGTGCCGGTCCACGAAACCGTCCTTCCTTCGCCGGCATCAAGAATAACGGTGGCGGCCGCTCCTTCGCGGTCCGGTCCCGGCAACTGAATCCATTTCAAGTCGCCGAGCGGCAGCGCGGCCTGCACCCAGAACTCGTCAGCGCCAATCAACGTGCAGATTTCGGTGCCCGGCTCGACAAGCTGGCCCAATTCCACCGATTCGCTCAGGACCATGGCGTTGAAAGGCGCCAGGACGGAGGTGCGGGCCAGGTCGAGCCTGGCCTTGGCGATTTCGTTGGTTGCCTTGCGCAACATGGCTGCAATGCGCCGCAAATGCGGCTCCCGCAGAACCAGCGCGCGATTCACTTCCGTCTCGCCCAAATCCTCTTCAAGCAAACTCCACTCGCGCGCCGCCACTACCTGCCTCCCCTTTTCCACTTCGAGTTCAAACCGCGCCTCTTCCATGGCCGATTCATGCTCGGTCAAGGCCAATTCGTAGTCCGCAGCATCGATGCGCACCAGTTCCGCGCCCGCCTTGATATAACCGCCGGGCACGAGCGATTCGTGCTGGTCGATGACCCGGCCCGAGACCTGGGGTTTCATCACCACTCTCTGCGCGGGAATGACCGATCCGTCCACTGCCACCGCGATCTCTTCCGTCGCCGGTTCGGGAGAGATCGTCTGCACAATCCGGGTCGCGCGAACCTTGTCTTCCGGACGCGTCTCGGGCGCAGTCCAGATAAAGACAAAGCCGATCACGATTCCGATTGCCAGGACGGCCAACGGCCAGAGGAGACGGGAGACACGCCGTGTTCGACTCATAGCGCCCGGTCGTTCCTTTGTCCCGCCGTATTGGCCATGGGTCCGCCGAGGGCGCGGTGCAGAGCGACGCGGAAGTTCAGCAGTTCGCGGCGGCTGGTCAACAATTGGCGTTCGAGCTCCTGCGTCGTGACCACGGCGTTGAGCACCGGCAGATAATCGGTCAGCCCCTGGCTGTAACGGTTCCGCGTTTCGAGGAGGAGACGCTGGGCGATGGCCAGTTGGTCTTCGATCCGCTCGACGCGGTCGCCTTGCTTGCGCTCGCGGACCAGCGCGGTTTCCACTTCCTGCACCGCCGTCAGGAACGTTTGCGAATAGGCGGCCAAAGCCTCCTCAAGCTGCGCGCGCCGCCGGTCCACTTCCGCCTTCCGAATTCCCGCATCATAAATCGGCCCTGCCACGGATGCGAATGCGCTGCCGACGAGACTGCTGAAACCGGGATCGCCCACGGCGGAAAGCGAGCCGCCAATCGCAAAGCGCGGCAGCCGGTCCGCGACAGCTTCGGCTATGCGGTAATCCACCGCCCGGGCCAAATCGCGCACGGCCAGCAGGTCCGGGCGGTTTACCAGCAGTTCGGAAGGAACACCTGTGGCAGGCAGCGAGGGGGGCGCAGCCAGTTCCCGAATGACGACCCGATCCCGGTCGCCCGACGCGCGTCCCAGAAGAACGTCCAGCGCGTATTCGAGCTGTTCGAGGCGGGCCTCGATGGCTGGGACCAGCGCGAGAGTTGCGGCCAGTTGCTCGCGCTGTTGCAGCACGTCCACGATCGAGGACTGGCCCTGACCGAACCGAAGCCTGGTTAAATCAAACAACGTTTGGTTGGCCTCGATCTGTTCCTCGAGGAGGCGGCGTTGCAGACGCTGTTCAAGAATCTCGAAGTACGTTTCCGCAACCGAAGCCGAGAGCAGGAGCCGCCCCCCCTCCCAATCATGAACCGCCACTTCGGTTTCGAACTGGCGCGCCCGTTTCGCCGAACGCAGCCGCCCCCATAAATCCACTTCCCAATTCAGAAATCCGCCGGCCGAGGTCAGCTCCTGGCGGTCCGAATCGGCTCCATCCAGATCCGTCCACCTCGACTCATAATCTGCGCTGCCATCCAGTGAGGGGAGCAACTGGCCTCTGGCCTGCCGCAAGAAAGCCCTGGCCTGGTCGATGCGCGCCGCCAATTGCTGAAGCTCGAAATTCGAATCGAGCGCACGGTCGATGAGAGACGCCAGCACCGGATCATGAAAGGTTTGCCACCAGGGCGCGAGCAGCGGCGCCTCGGATCGCGGGGCGTCCGGGCTCTCCAGGAACTGCGGGGATGCCGAAACGGCGGGCCTCACATCGACAGACCGACGGGCACAGCCGGAGACAACCACCCCGGCCGCCGCCAGACAGAGCAATAGCTTATTCAAGCGCAGCTTCAAAATACGTTTACGTAATAACTGTTTGGCGCCCTCTTTCGCAACCGAAACGTAGCGGGATTCGGAGATGACGCGAGTTTCTTGCCCTTCTGATGAGAAAGCAGTGCTTCGCCAACTCTCCCAGCACCGGTTTGCGGTGGTGGTAAGACTTGCTGATGTTCGAGGTCGTCTCGGTCATGGTCGAGCGGTGCCGGGAACCTGTTGTATGCTTGGACGCAAGATAGAAGCGGTGGGACAATCAGATTGCTCCCCTGCCCCGTCGGGAGGCTCGGGAAGCAATGGAATTCGCGCGGTTCGGGCGGCTTCAAACATCTGCGATTCTCATTTAACCGGAGCGCGGCTGTCCTCAGCCGCAGCCAACCCGGGAGCGCGATCACGCGGGAGATTCTCTCAGGCCCCTTTCGAGTTCCTGTCCGCTGCGGCAAGTTTTCATAGTCATCATGCTGTGTGCGCCCCGCCGCCTGAAGGTGGGACTCCATACTTCCTGCCCTGCTGAATCTCCGCACCGCATGGAGTTCCGGCTTCAGCGCAGCCGAGCTCCGCAGAATGAGATTACGTTCAAATAGATTTGAACAACTGCACTGGAGAGGGGTAGGGTTGAGCTTGATGAATCTGCATTTTGCGCCGGCTCCGCTCTCGCGACGGCAGGCGTTAAGGACCCTGGCCTGCGGCTTCGGCTATCTGGCGCTGGCCGGATTGGCGGCGGAAAATGCCGCGGCAACCCATCGCCTCCTGACGCGGCTGCCGCATTTCCAGCCGCGTGCCAGGCGAGTGATTTTCCTTTTCATGCAGGGCGGGCCCAGCCACGTGGATACGTTCGATTACAAGCCGCTCCTGGAACGGGAAGATGGGAAAAAGCTCGGTTTCGACGACGCGCGCACTATCGCCAACACCGGCAAACGCGGCACCGACCAGCGCGTCATGAAATCGCCCTGGAAATTTCGGCAATACGGTCAATCAGGCCGCTGGGTCAGTGAGCTCTTTCCCGAGCTGGCGCATCACGTGGACGATCTTTGTTTTATTCGGTCGCTTCACACCGAAGGTGTCGCCCATGGACCGGCGACGCTCTTTCTTCATTGCGGGTCCACCAACCTCGTTCGCCCCAGTATGGGCGCCTGGGTCAGTTACGGATTGGGCACCGAGAACCAGAACCTGCCCGGGTTCGTTACGGTTGCTCCTTCCATGGGCAACGGCGGCACGCGCAACTTTGGCAGCGCGTTCCTCCCGGCCGTCCATCAAGGCACGGCCATCGGCCTCGCCGGGCAACCCG
>CAZCUL010000253.1:0-11311 GCA_964501475.1 uncultured Verrucomicrobiota bacterium
GCAATGACATCTCCCACGCGGGCCGTTTCCAACGGAGCAAGCCGGTTCAGGACCACCACCTTCCCTGCAACCCGGAGCGGCATCGCGACCTGGTCGATGGCGCGCAGCAGGGGAAAATAGATCAGTTGGCAAATGGCAAACAGGGTCAGCAACGGAATGGAAATCCGCCACCACCAACCCCTGTTGCGCGTCCATTGGCTGAGCAGATACAGAATGCTTGTCACATGCAGCGAGAGCATGGCAGCGGAAGCGAGAGTGGCGACGGGGTGGCCCAGCCTGACAACGAAAACCGCAGCGGCCAGAACGTAGGCCATTGTTACGCCGCGCCCGATGATCCTCCGGCCCGAGGCGGTCAAGCTATAACCCGGAACGAGCGCGCCGAACAGGATTTGGCGTCCTGGAAGGACGACGGCACGGCCAAGCCTCTCCAAGGCGACGATGCGTTTCAGTTCCACCCACGGCTTGCGGAAGTGGATGCGCGCACCCGCGCGGGGCGGATAATATTCTGAACTGGATGGCTTCATGCACGGCCAGCCTTTCCGACTAGCGCCGCTGTTCGATCCGATACTGCGCCTGCTCGTCCGGCTCGAAGAACTCGCTGGTTTCCCGGCGCGCCTTTACCTCGCCCACAATCGCTTCAAACAGCTTCATCGCCTCCAGGCAGCTCTTGCCCTTGTAACCTTTCACGTGCAGCTCCACGCTGCCGTCCGAGGCGATGGTGATATCAAATTCCCGTTGCGGCATTGGTCAATTCTCCCAGTGACGGACCTTCAGCCGAATGGCCTGGTCTTCGGCGACCTCCTCCTCCACCACCACGAATTGACGCGCGCGCATTTCCTGCACGAGCCGTTCATAGACGTAACGCTGCACCACGCGCCGGCTGAGCTCCTCGCCAAGCGCGCGCAGTTCCGCGTCGGTCAGGTTTTCACCCGAGACACAGACTTCGGCCTTGCCGCGCACATCGCGGGAGAAGGTGACAGTTACGCCGTTCCTGGCGACGGAGAGGCGCTGATCCCGGCCGAGCGGGCCGGTGACGAGTTCGCTTTGGGCGATCTCGAGTTTGAGCTGCTTGCGCTTGTTCAGTTCGGCAGTGGCGGGGCTCAGTTTTGTCTCGGCTACTACCTGATAGCCGAGTGAAGTCGCGGCCGCCACCACTGCCGCACTAAAAGCAGGCCAGGCCGCTACAACGATCGGGGTCAATATGCAGACGCAACTCATGGCTTCATTTTGTTTCGTTGCCTTAATAACTTCGACCGGGCCGCCTCCAGATCGTTACGCGAAAGGGGCGGTAATTTTCCCAACCGGCCGGCGGGCGGACGCCAGGACCGATAGGAGGACAGAATCCGCGAGATCACAACCGTGATAAGGATGACCCAGGCGACACCGCCGCCTTTGCTCCAAAAGACCATCGCGGGAACGACGGCCACCGTCAGCAGAACGAAAAGGGCGCAGTTCCGCCCGCGGTCTTTCAACGCTTCAAAAAAGGCTTCCCACATAACTCTCAAGGGCAGGGCGCGCCTTCCCCGGCTGCTTCTCAGAATTCCATGCGCCGCAGTTGCCCGTCGCCTTTGACGCTGCGCGGCACGCTGGCGTTGCGGGCGCGGCCTTCGGCCCAACGGCGCAGGCGATTGATCTGTTCGTCCATCGTTTTGGCCAGAGGAACGGTCTGTTCGATGGTCGCCAGCAGACTTTCAGTGCTTAAATCTCCGCGCGCATAAAAAGCGTCGTAAAGGGCGCTGTTGATTGCTTCCTCCATCTCCGCGCCGCTGAAATCGCGGCTCGATTCGGCCAGCGTCTTCAGATCGAATTGCCCCGGATCACGCCCGCGCTTGGCGAGGTGAATTCGAAACACCTCCTCCCGCTCGGCTGCGGATGGCAAATCGACGAAGAAGATTTCATCCAGCCGCCCTTTGCGCAGCAGTTCCGGCGGGAGTTGCGAAATATCGTTGGCCGTCGCGACGACGAATACGGCTGCGGTCTTTTCCGAGAGCCAGGTCAAAAAGGTTCCAAAGACGCGCGCGGTGGTGCCGCCGTCGGTGGAACCGGACCCCTGGGAGCCGGCAAAGGCCTTGTCGATTTCATCCACCCAAAGGATGGCTGGCGCGACCGATTCGGCCACGGCGATGGCGCGGCGGACGTTGTCCTCGGATGATCCCACCAGGCTGCCGAACATACGGCCCATATCGAAACGCAAGAGAGGGAGTTGCCAGAGGCTGGAGACGGCTTTGGCGCAAAGGCTCTTTCCGCAGCCCTGCACTCCCAGCATGAGAATTCCCTTCGGGACGGGCAGCCCAAAAGTCCGCGCTTCCGAAGTAAACGCCACCGCCCGCTTTTGCAGCCAATCCTTGAGCACGGCGAGCCCGCCCACATTGGCGAATGTTTCGTTGGTGGCATAATATTCCAGCAACCCGTTCTTGCGGATGATCTGCTGCTTTTCGGCAAAGACTTCGTTCACGTCATCCCCGCTCAGGCGCTCGTCCTTGACGATGATTTTGGCGAAAACGTTTTCCGCTTCGCCGAGAGTCAGCCCAATGGCGGCCTGGAGCAGGCGTTCGCGCCCGGCCTCGTCCAGGTCAATGGTCACCTGCCGAAACTGGCGGACGTCAGCCAAAATCTTGTCGAGGAGATTGCCCAGGTCCTCCTTCACGGGCAGTGGAAAATTGAGGACCGTGATTTCCTTCTCCAGTTCGACCGGGATTTCCAGGACGGGCGACACCAGCACGATGGTTTTAAAACTGTTCTTCAGATGAAGCGCGATCTCTTTGAGCTTTCGCACCACGGCGAAATTGTTGCGGGTGAGGAAAGGGTGAAAGTCTTTGAAGATGAAAATTGCGGGCTCGACCTGCTCGATCACCTGGTCCAGCGCCATCAAGGGATCTTTGGTGGCTGCGTTGCGGTGTTTCTGCGATTGCAGAGAGGTCCCGGCGGGAATGATGCCGGTGCTGTAGCTCCACTCGAAGAGTTTCTTCTGCCGCTTGTGCGCTATTTCCTGAACGAGACTTTGCACCCGCCCCTCTTCACTCGTGACCAGGTAGATGATCGGGTAACGGGCGCGGACGAGAGTCTCAATTTCCTGCTGAATCGTCATGTCGTTTGGAGCGCGTTCGAGATAATCGAGATGAAGCGCCGGTGGCGCCCTCGGCAGCGGCGGCGCGATCACACAGCGCTGCGGCCCGCGCTTGCATCCCCTGGTTGCCGGGGTCCAACTCGCTCAGCAGCGCGGCGAGGGCCGGTGTGATGTTGTGCGCAAGAATGCGCCCATCGGGCAGCACCAGCACTTCGCTCATGGTTGCAACTGGGGGCGGCGGCTTCATTGAATCAGGCGTAAACCATAATCTCCGGCTATGGAAAAAGCGCGTCTTTCTTCGGCGAAGGCGGCGCGGGTGAGGAGTTCACGGTGCCTCTTTGATCGCCACGCCGGCCAGAAGCCGGAACGCAGGTTTACTTTCACCCCCGGCATTTCCCCGGCCAGCCAGGTGGCCACCGGCCTCCAGCAGCAGTCGATGTGGCCGGGCATGAGCAGGTGGCGCACGATCAATTCGCTCTGGTTGCGAGCCCAGCGCAGATTTTCCCGCACGGCCTCGAGATAATCGGGCACCCGCGCCAACCGCAGCGCGCAGGCATCATTGCCGAATTTGAAGTCTGCCAGCCAAATATCGAAAATCCCGCTCAGCAACTCGCGCGCTTCGGCCGAACCGTGCGCGTTGGTTTTCCAAATCAGCTTCGCGTTGTCCGGAAGATGCGACACGATTTCGAGAGCAGACGGCAAATGAACCGTCGGTTCGCCGCCCAGGATCATGATGCTGCGCGCGCCCTTTCCGAGCGCGGCCTCGGCTTGAAGGGCGACGGCGGCGGGATCGAATCGGTCTCCGGCGCGCGGGTTCCAGCTTTCCGCGCCTGTAATGCAAAAGTCGCATCGCAGATCACAACCGCTCAAGGCGATGGCGAAAACCGGGATCAATTCCAGCTCATCGGAGACTTCCATTTGCATCGAGAAAACCCTCGCTTCGGGACCCGCACGACAAAGGCCCAGTTCGCCGGCAGGCCGGTTGGTCCCGCAGTGATGGGAGCAGAAGTGGCAGCAGGCGAGAAGCTCCTTTGCCAGCCCGGCCCTGGTGACGGCTTCGCAACGCCGGCTGCTTGCAAGTGTCCGGGCCGGCGGATGGACTTCACACAAGTTCATTACTCACCGCTTCCGGATCGGCGCCTGAACCAGCGCTGCCACCAGGCGGCGGACCGCGGTTTTGGCTCGGCCGCTATCGATTCCTGCAGCCGCTCGGTCACCTGCGTGGGGACCACCGTTTGGGCGGCATCGAAGCGCAGCATCTCTTCGGCGCTGGCAAACTCCAGCGCGCCCTGGGCGCTGCTGGTCTGGTGCGTCGCGGTTTCCTGCTGTTCGGTTTGTCGAAGTTGGGAAGATTTCTTTTTCATTTAAGCGGATTGATGGAAGGCCGCGGCAAATGCCTTGCGGGCGCGATGGAGCTTGCCCCGCACTGCATCCGCGCTTTGAGCGGTGAGACTCCCGATTTCGTCGTAGCTCAATTCCTGGTCGGCAACGAGCAGCAACAACAGCCGATATTCCGCTGGCAAACCGTCGAGAGCCTTTTGAATGCGCTCGCCGAGTTCCTTGTTCTCCAAAACGCGAAAGGGGCTCTCGCCCGCCGCTGGCAGTTTGTCCCATGCAAAATGATCGGCGAAGGGATGGACATGCCGTTGATACCAGCTTTGCTGGAGGTTCTGACAGTGATTGATAGTGATGCGGTAAAGCCAGGTGCGAACATTCGAGGCGCCCTTGAACTGGCCAATCTTGCGGAAGGCCTTCAGAAAAACATCGTGAGTGGCATCTTCAGCGCGCGCGGGATCGCCCAGAAACCGCAATGCCAGATAGTAAATCGCGCCTGCATTCTGCTCGTAAATCTCGCCAAACTGCGGTAAATGCGCCAAGGAACGTTCGCTGGCAAGCGCCGGCATCGGCTCGGACTCTGCTCGTGGCTTTGACACAACAGGCGGCATCAACGATTAGACAACCCCCGCGCCAGAATGTCACGACGGCGCCGGGGAAATTGCAGGCTCGAGCCGGCTTTCGGCGAACCCGCTTCCCGGCAAGAGCGGGACTCCCATCGGGCTCCTCGATGTGCACAACCCGGTCCCATGATCCCAGTGCGGCCCTCCGTTATCGCCCTTTCAACCGCTCCCGTAAATTCGTTCGCACCTCGCTGGATAGCTCGAAACGCGATTTCTCCAGCCACTGCAACGCCCCTGTCAAATCAGTGAACTGTCCTTCGAGCTGCGCTTCAAATGCCTCATCGAGAACCGGCCCGAAATCTTTGCCCGGCGCCATGCCCAGTTCTATCAAGTGCCGCCCCTGCAGAATCGCTTTCGGCGCGCTCGCTTGAACCTCGAGTTCCCGGGCCTTCTGGCGCAGCATCCCCACGCCCTCGGGCGCAATAGCCGGCTTCGGCGGGCGTCCCATGTGATCCGCGGTCATGACCACGCACAGCCCTTCAATCGTCTCCGGTTCGAGGCGCCTGGCCAAACGGCGCACCGAACGGTCCGTGATTTCGTTCAGATGGGCCAGATGATGTTTCACCAGTGGAAGAACGCGTTCTTTGATGCCGCCGGGCGCGTGAATCCGCTCCAAAAATCTCTCTGCAAGCGGGACCCCCGCTTCGTCGTGTCCGGGCGAAACAATGCGGCGCCAGCCATCCCGTTCTGCTTCATGAGTCGTGGCCGGTTTTCCAAAGTCATGCGCCAAAACCGCCAGCATATAAACAAGCCGCGATTCATTGTCCGCACCCTGCCATTCGGGCAATCTCGCCAACGCGTCGCAGCAATGGCAGGCGTGGATGAAAACGTCGCCTTCCGGATGCCACTCCGGGTCCTGCGGCGTGTTCCTTAACGCCTCGATTTCCGGAAAATGTTCCATCCACTCCGTCTCCGCCAAAAACCTCAGTCCGGCCGAAGGGACCACGCTTCTGCCCGCCCATTTAAACCATTCGTCGCGCACCCGTTCCCGAGCCAATTCCATGTAGGAGGTTTTCATGCTTCGGCAGAGCTCGATTGTCTCCGGGGCAGGTTGAAGGTCGAACCGCGCGGCAAACTGCATCCCGCGCAGGACGCGCAAAGGGTCTTCCTGAAACGCCTCGCTGGTGTGCCGCAAAATCCGCTCCCGCAAGTCCTGTTGGCCGCCAAAAAAATCCAGAACTTCGCCTCTGCGCGGATCGAACATCAGCGAGTTGATCGTGAAATCCCTGCGCGAAGCCGCTTCCTGAGGCGTGATCGCCGGATCAAACTGCACCGCGAATCCTTTGTGGCCCGGACCGACCTTGGAGTCTCTCCGCGGAATGCTGAAATCGTAGGTGATCCCCGGCCGCACCGTCAGCTTCACCACGCCGAAGGAGCGGCCGACCAGGTCCGGCCTTCCCCAGCGAACGAGCGCCCGCGTCAATTCATCATAGCCGAGCCCGAAGACTTCGATGTCAAGGTCAGCGAGCGGCCTTTGCCACAACCAGTCGCGCACACATCCGCCGACCAGATAGGCGGAGCGCAGTTCGGGCGTCTCCGTCAGAATTCTCGCCAGTTCATCCGGCAAGGGGAACTTCATGCGCTTATTCTGGCCGATGCCGCGCGGAAGGCAATTGCGGCGGGACGGCTCACTCCTTCGACAAGAACAGGGCTTCGGCAAACTCCCTGGCACTGAACGGCTGCAAATCATCCGCCTGTTCTCCCAGCCCCACAAACTTGACCGGCAGTTTGAGTTCTCTTTGGATGGCAATCACCATCCCGCCTTTGCTGGTGCCGTCGAGCTTGGTGATGACCAGGCCGGTCACCTGGACGGCCTTGTTGAATTCGCGCGCCTGGTTCAGAGCATTCATTCCGGTGCTGCCGTCCAGCACCAACAAAACTTCGTGGGGCGCCCCCGGCAGCTTCTTGTCCATGACCCGATGAAGCTTTTGCAGTTCCTGCATGAGGTTGTGCTTGGTGTGCAATCGCCCGGCCGTATCCGCGATCAAGTAGCGGGCCCCGCGCGATTGAGCCGCGCCAATGGCGTCATGCGCCACGGCAGCGGGATCGGCTCCATAAGCACCCGCCACCACCGGCACTTTGAGCCGTTCACCCCATAGTTGAATCTGCTCGATGGCGGCCGCGCGGAATGTATCGCAGGCGGCCAGCACCACTTTGTCGCCACTGCTCTGCAACCAATGAGCCAGTTTTGCCGCCGTGGTCGTCTTGCCTGTGCCGTTGACTCCCACCAGAGAGACGACGGTGGGGCCTGAGGGCTGCCGGGCCAGGGCGGCGCTTTGCGTGGACAAGCTCTTCTCGATTTCGCTTTGCGCCACTTCAAAGATGGCGTCGCCGCCGCGCCCCTGCGTTTCGTAAGCTCGCCGGACCGCCTCGATGATCTGGCCGGTCATGGCGGTGCCGAGGTCCGCGCTCAGGAGAGCCGCCTCCAGGTCCTCCAGTGTGGACCCGGTCAAACGCGGCGACAGGGTCACGATGCGTTTGATTTCGTGCGAAAGCCGTTCCTGGGTCTTTTGCAGCCCCTCTTTGAAACGTTTGAATAAACTCATGGAAGCTTGAGCCGCGAATTAAAGGTTGGAAGGGTGCCCAGCCGCCAGCTTGAAGCCGCGGTCGGCCGCCTGTTGCAAAGCCCGCTCCTTCAGCCGTTCGACGCAGGAATAAGGAACCTTCACAGTGCCAATGAGCGGTTTGCCTTTGCTCAGACCGTGGCAATCCGAGCCGCCGGTCACGAGCAGTTTGAGCGAGTCGGCCATTTGCTGATAACGCCGCGCCGTCGAGGGGGTGTGTTTGGTATGGAAACATTCAATGCCATCCAACCCGGACCCCGCCATCCGCGGAATAGCGTCGTCCACCCGATTCAAGCCGGGGTGGGCCAATACCGCCACCCCTCCCGCTTGATGGATCAGTTCGCTGGCTTCGGCGGCGGAAATCTTGAATTTGGGCGCCCAGGCGGGCTGTCCTTGCTTGAGAAAACGCTCGAAAGCCTCATCCAGGCTTCCGCAAAATCCTTCGTTCACCAGCGCGCGCGCCACGTGGGGACGGCCGGGCGACCGGCAATTGGCCAGCTCAAAAACCGTCTCGGCGCGGAGCGGGAAGCCGAGCGCGTTCAGTTTGCCGGCCATTTCGCGAATGCGTTCCTGGCGGGCTTCCTGGAACTTGCCCAACTGCTCCAGCAACGTCTGGTTCTCCGGATCAATAAGATAGCCGAGAATATGCACTTCGCGGTCGTCCACTTGAGCGGTCAGTTCCGTCCCCGGGATGAATTCGACCGCGGCCGCGCGACAGGCAGCCGCCATCCGCGGGCAACCCTCGACGCTGTCGTGATCGGTCAAAGCCACGGCCGCGAGCTCGTGCCTTTTGGCTTCGCGCGTCAGTTCCTCCGGAGTGTAGGTCCCATCCGAAAAATTGGTGTGGAGATGCAGGTCTGCGAACACGGAAAGGAATGTGATTACGTGACAATGCGGGCGGGGCGCATCTGGTCGGCTTTGATTCGGTCCAGGAGGCCATTGACAAACTTGCCGCTATCCCGCGTCGAGAATTTTTTCGCGATATCCACGGCTTCATTGATGCTGACCACGGGCGGGATATCCTCCCGGTGCAGTATTTCATAGACCGCCAGCCTTAAGATATTCCGATCCACCGCGGCCATGCGGTGCAGCGACCAGTTGGTGGCGTATTTCTGGATCAAGTCGTCGATTTCCTGCCGATGACCGAGCGTGCCCCGAATCAACGGATCGGCAAAAGCTCGAACCGCCAGTTCATCCGTGGAGGGCGGCGGGAATTCAACTTTTTCACCCCAATGCGCCTTGCCCTTCTCATCCTGAAAGACCACGGACCGCTGCGATTCCCAAAAATGGTTCAACGCTTCATCGAGATTCTCGGGCAGGTTCAGGTCGCATTGAAACAGAAACTGCACTGCGCGTTCCCGAGCCTCACGTCGTGTTGCCATGCAAACAAGATGGCGGAGAAGCCGCGGAAGGGAAAACGAAATTTTGGCCAATCACGCTCGAGCCGCCCCGCAGGCGCTGCCGGTGGTGCAGACTGCGGCGCCCGGTTTAGACACGCTGGGGAGAGACCGTCATTGATTTGCGACCTGCGGGCTGCGCAGTTCTGTCTTTTCCGGATCGAACATTTCGCTGTGTTATGCCCGGAGGGGCCTCGTGCCTGAATCGGCGCACGCACTTCGGCTCCCATAGCTCAATTGGGTTCCCTTCAGGATTATGCAACCGCGCAAATCGCCCATTGGGATATGTCTGCGGATCGACAGAAACGTCAACCTTCGCGGCTCGAAACTGCTCCACAATGGCATTCAGGATTAGCGACGCCCGCGCCCGCGCCACCCGATTTGCGGAACCCATTACTCGTTCAGACCCCAGCGCGGGACGGGCGCGCTGCTCTGGGCGATCAAGTCCACGGGATTGACGGCATCGGCGGTTCGCTGGCGAACGACTTCAAAGGAGGGATGAATGAAGTTTGAGAAGTTTTTGGTCCGATAAGGCAAATAATCAATGCCGTATTGTTCGGCAACTTCCCGCAAATAGGTCAAAGCCGGGGTGTTTTCGGCAACGTCCTCTCCCCCCAACTCGACCAGCGCGAAGAGAAAGCGATTTTGGCCGCCCTTGGCTGGTGTCCAGCGTTCGATCCATTTTTTGACCGGTTCGGCAAGGTCATCGCCCGATTTGACCGTAAAGACAATGACATCGGCGTCTTTAGCCGCAGTGGCGGCCGCTTCCGAAATTTGTGGATGGGCCAGATGGTCAAATCTCCACCAGGTGAGATGAAACTCGAACTCGGCGCCGAGTCGCTGATGCAAGTGCTGATAAATTTCCATAACCCGCGAGCCGGTAAAGGTGTCCGCATAGACCACGAGGATGTTCAGGCGCCGATCCATCGGCGCGGCCGTTGAAGGGGAGGAGTTTGGAGACGTTGACATATCCATTCCGTGTTTATTGTTTCTGTCTCCTGGCAGGCGGCGCTCAATCCAGAACGGCGCTCAGACTTCACGAGTCTCTTTTACAACACGGCCAGCAATATCCATAGACAGCGAAATGTGTATTCCATTAGAAATTCGCCAGCGATTTCGAGGAGATTTTTCGGTGCGCAAAGTCATGCCGCTTTGCCGCAAATTCTCAGGGCAGAAAGGAAAAGCTCGCCGAAGTTCCGGCAAAGTTTTAGAAACAGGTCTGGATCAATATGAAAGGGACTCCTTCAAGGCCGGCTTTTCACGGACCTGCCGCATTACGACCGGAATCACGCAGATTGCGCGAAGGGAGTCTGTTCGTTTTTGAGCTGGCTTTGACCGTTTTTGACAGCGTCGCGCCGGCGGCGTTGCCGCCCTTAAAGGTCAGCGGCAACGCGGAAAATGACTTCCCCGAACTGGGACAATCTGCTCGATGAAGGCGCGCGCGGGTTGGTTTGTAGTGTTTTGCTGTTTTGGGGGAACCCAGCTTATTGCTCAGACGGACAAGCCGCCTTTGCACGGCCGGCATTGGATGGCAATTGCCGGAAAGCCGCTGGCGGCGCAGGCTGGCGCGCGCATTTTTGCAAAGGGCGGCAATGCCGTCGATGCCGCCTGCGCCATGCTGGGCGCGGTTTGCACGATGTTCGATGATATCAGTTGGGGCGGTGAGACTCAGGCTCTGATTTACGATCCGGTCAAGAGGCGAGTGGTCGGCATCAACGCTCTCGGCGTGGCTCCCACAGGTGCGACACCGGAGTTCTTTAAGGAAAAGAAACTCAAGTATCCTCCCGGCGAAGGTCCGTTAGCCGCGCTCACGCCGGGCAACGCCGGGGGAATAATGGTGATGCTGGCCGAGTTCGGCACGTTGTCGTTGGCAGAGATTTTGGCGCCGGCCATGGAATTGGCGGAGGGTTATCCCATTGAAGCCGAGACGGCGGGGAAGATCGAGAAGAACATGGCGAAATTGAAGAAGTGGCCTTATTCGAAGCGCCTCTTTCTGATTCATCCGGGAGAACCGCTTGAAGGGCCGCGACCTGGAGAAATATTTCGGCAGACGAATCTCCTGGCCACCTTGGGGAAGCTGGTCGAAGCGGAGGGACAGGCCCTGAAGCAGGGCAAAAGTCGCAAAGAGGCCATTTATGCTGCATACGACCGGTTTTATCGGGGAGACATTGCGGCGGAGTTTGTGCGCGGCTCGCAGGAACAGGGCGGCTTGCACACGCTTTCGGACCTGGACGAGTGGGAGGTCAAGATCGAGGAGCCGGTGATGACGACCTACAAGGGGATTGAAGTTTATAAACTGAACTCGTGGACGCAGGGACCGGTGCT
>CAZCUL010000254.1:0-4739 GCA_964501475.1 uncultured Verrucomicrobiota bacterium
TACGGCGACAAGGAGGTGCTGCACGGAATCTCTTTCGATGTCCGGGCGAATGAAATCCTGGGCGTGATCGGCCCGGCCCAATCAGGCAAAACCACGCTGCTTCGGATCATCAATCGCACCATCGATTTTACTCCCGGCGTCAAACAGCGCGGAACCGTGAAGGTTGACGGGGAGAATATTCGAAAGACGGGGAACGTTTACGAACTGCGGCGGAAAATCGGCATGGTTGCGCCGCTGCCGGTGGGATTGCCGCTCTCCATCTATGATAACGTGGCCTTCGCCCCACGCTGCAACGGTATTACCTCGAAAAGCGAGCTCGATGGGCTGGTCGAAAAGTGCCTCACTCAGTCCGCTCTTTGGGACGAAGTGAAGGACCGCCTGGACAGCTTGGGCACGAAGCTTTCCGGAGGTCAACAGCAGCGATTGACGATTGCCCGCGCCTTGTCACACGAGCCGGAGATTCTTTGCCTGGACGAATTCTCGATCGCCATCGATCCGGTCACGACCATGCGGATTGAAGATGTGCTCAAGGAATTGCGCCGGGACATGACCATCATCCTGGTGACAAATCTGGTCCAGCAAGCCCGGCGGCTGGCCAACCGGACCATGTTTCTTTGGAATGGCGAAATCGTCGAGATCGATGGCAACGAGGTTATTTTTTCCGATACGCCACGAGATCGAAAAACCTACGAATACGTGAACGGGATTTGGGGATGATGCAGACAGATTCAAACCAGACTTCGGAAGTTCGCTACAGCATTCAGACCAAAGATCTCTGCCTGTGGTATGCGAAGTTTCAGGCGCTGATTGACGTGACCGTGGATATCAAATACGGCATTATCACCTCCCTGATCGGTCCCTCGGGCTGCGGCAAGACCACCCTGCTCCGTTGTTTCAATCGGGTGAACGAGCGCTACGGCTACGTCACCACCAAAGGCGAGATCAGGCTTCTGGACAAAAACATTTACGATCCGGATATCTCCCTGATCGAGCTTCGCAAGGCGGTGGGGATGGTCTTCCAGCGTCCGAATCCGCTGCCGATCTCCATTTACGAGAACGTGGTCTTCGGCCTCCGCATCCATAACGAGCGGCGTGCCTTGAAAAGGGCCGACTTGGACGAAGCGGTCGAAAAAGCGCTTACCGAAGTGGGGCTTTGGTCGGACTTAAAGGACCGCCTGGACAGCAGAGCCACATCCCTCCAACTCGAGCAGCAGCAAAAGCTTTGCATCGCCCGCCTTCTTCCCCTCAAGCCGGAGATCATTCTCATGGATGAGCCCTGCTCCGCTCTGGATGTCGAGGGCACACGGGCCATCGAGGAATTGATGTTTGCCATGAAGGGCCGTTACACCATCGTCATCGTCACTCACAACATGGCCCAGGCCAGACGCGCGAGCGACGAGTGCATTTTCATGCTGCTTGGAGAAGTGGTCGAACACTCGCGGACGGAACAACTGTTCATCACGCCAGGCCATCCGAAGACAGCCGACTACATCGAGGGACGATACGGTTGAGGGTCACCCAGGCGGCAGCCCTGCCCGCCGCGGCAGCGTGCCGCTTCCGTCATCACATCCTGGCCGCCATTTCAGTCCGGCGCTCGCTTGCTTTCTCGTCGAACTCCCGGATTCGCTTTTCCACAGCGTCGATGGCGGCATCGGGCGTTGACGTGCCTGCGGTGATGCCGATCACGTCTGCGCCCGCAAACCACTCGGCCTGGAGCTGATTTTCGTTTTGCACGTGATGCACACGCGCACAGTGACGGCCGCAGGTCATCATCAATTCGCGGGTATTGTTGCTGTTGGCTCCGCCGACCACGATGACTACCTCCGCTTCCCGGGCCAGTTGGACCGCGGCGAGTTGGCGTTGTTTGGTGGGCTGGCAAACGGTGTCGGCGAACCGCACTTCGGAATTCGGATACCGCTGCCTCAGGAGCGAAACCAGACGGCGCACCTTGTCGATGGGTTGCGTGGTTTGGGCGGCGATTCCAAACCGGGGACGTTCCCTCAACCGGTTCACATCCTCTTCCGTCAGCACCACGTCGAAATCGTCCAGGTCCTCGGTCAACCCCCGCACTTCCACGTGATCACGCTTTCCCACGATCACGGGATGGCAGCCGTCCCGCACCAGCTCTTTCACCGCCCGGTGGGCGTAGTGGACCAGAGGACAGGTCGCTTCCAGGATGTTCAATCCCCGTTCCCGAATGGAAGCGACGGCCTTTTCGGAAGCGCCATGCGCCGTGATCATGACGGTCGGCGTTTGGACGTTTTCCAGCCGGCTCTCGAAGCGAATGCCCATGGCTTTCAGGTGGGTCAGGACCGATTCGTTATGGACCAGCTCGCCCAGGATGGTGACGGATTCGGAGCGATTCTTTTCCAAAGCGAGCGTGATGGCGTCCCGAACGCCAAAACACATTCCCAGATGGGTGGCACGAAGGATCTTCATGAATCTGCGCGGCGGGAGGAACAACCGTCGCCGCCAGGATAAAACGTCTTTTGATTTGAGCTTTGTGCTGCAAAGTAACTGACGCCAGACCGTTTCATCCTGTTCAAAAGTTATTTCTTTTTTGTTTGCTGAACGATTTGTTCGAGCAGGTTGATGTAGGCGGCAAAGGCTTTCTTGCCCTGTTCCGTCAGCGAATAGGTGGTCAGCGGCCGTCCGCCGCGAAAGGCCTTTGTGACCGAGACATAGCCGGCTTCGAGCAACGTGCGGGTGTGAGCAGTAATGTTGCCATCAGTCATGTTGAGGGTGTCCCGCATTTCCGTGAACGAAAGCTGCGGGTTGGCCGCCAGCAGCGACATGATGGCCAGGCGCCCCCGTTCATGGATGACCCGGTCCAACTGAAGAAACGCTTCCGGATTCACAGCAGGGCTCGCCGCTTTTCGCTGAAGTAGAGGTAAATGCCGTAGGCCAGATGCAAAGCCCCGAAAAAAATTCCCATCAGATAATGCCCGGCCTCCGCTGAGCGCAGCGGCTCTGGCCAGACAAAAGCCGCGCCAAAAACAGAGCATCCGCCCAGGATAAAGAGCCAGGCGAACAATTTAATGCCGCGCTGCATGAAGAATCCCGCCGCGTGAAGCGCGCAGCCATAAAAGACAATCCAGAGCAACGCCAGCAACCAGGCAACCGAAACGGCCGGCCGGTCAAAGACGGCGATGACCGACCCGGCCACCAACCCAACCAGGAATCCCGGCAGCAGCGCCTGCAACACCCGGCGCGTGGGTGGCGACCAGAAAGCGTCTCCTTCCTTGAGCGCCTGCCGCCGGGCCAGCCAAAACGCCGAAGCGAACCCCGCCAAACTGAAAAGCATCCAGTAAATGCTGAAGGCGCGATCCGTGGCGACGGTGACGAAGCACGAGAGGATCGATCCCAACAGGCCGATGGAGCCGGTCACGATCATAATAGGCGCCAGGGCGCGGCGATAAATCGCCGAACGCTCCATCAGGGTCCGGATGGTTTGAAGGTGTTCGGCCGCCCAGTTCGTTTCCATGGAACGACACTTTGCATGGCAGAGCGCCGCAGAGCAAGCCGCTTTTGTGACGCGCTCTATTTCCGGCCATCGCCTACGGCGTAAAGATGCTCCTTGGTCCGGATAAACACTTGTCCGCCACTGAGCGCCGGCGTGGAAAGCGTCTCTTCGTCGATCTGATTCTCCCCCACGACCTCGAGTCGGGGCCCGGCCTTGACGACTTTGCAGTTGGCGCGGCCGCTGGTGAAATAGACCTTTCCCGCTCCGACCACTGGCGACACTTTGACGTTTTCCGTGAAGAGGCGCTCCTGCCAATGCGCCTTGCCTGTTTGGGCATCGACGCAGGAGGCAATCCCGTCGTCGCGAATGAAATAGACCAACCCTTGATAAACCACGGGTGTTGGACAATCCGGAGAGAAGCGGTCGGAGGTCCACAACCGACGCCCCTCCCCCGCATCGCTCGAACTGCCTTTCAAGCCGATGACGAAGCCTTGATTGCGAAAGCCCGACGCCACGGCGACGACAATTCCATCCCCGGCCGCGGGCCCGGCAATGGTTCGGCCGTAGGGATGCGGGACATCGAGGCCGCCCAGCAGCCAAAGCCGTTTGCCGGTGCGCGGATCATAAGCATCCACATGATTCCCGCCGGCGACGACAATTTGCGCGCTTCCGCCGCGTTCAACCACGATTGGGCTCGAATAGGAATCGCGCGCTTCCCTGGTCGCCCCATGGTCACGCGTCACCTTCCAGCGTTCCTTTCCCGTGGTGGCATCGAGCGCGGCCAGGTAGGGTGCGCCGCTGTGCAAGCAGGAGATGAAAACGGCGCCATCGTGCAAAATGGGCGACGTGCCCATGCCCCATAGAACCTGATAATCCCCGTAATCCTTCTGCAGGTTCCGCTGCCACTGGACTTTTCCTTCACGATCCAGGCAGACCAAATCTCCCGTGCCGAACAGCGCCCAGACGTGCCGCCCATCCGAGGCGGGCGTGGGCGTGGCCATGTTGTGCAATTCGTGCGACTTCAGTTTCCCCCGGCCCACTTCGCGCGCCCAAAGCTGCTTGCCGGAGTCGCGGTCAATGGCAATGACGTGCAAAGCTGTGTCATCTGTTTGGCTGGTCAAATAAATCCGCTCGCCGACCACGATGGGGGAAGAATCGGCCCAGCCCGGCGGCTTGACCTTCCAAAGGATGTTGCTGGCGGCAGACCAGGTCGAGGGCAGCTCTGTTTCCGAACTGACGCCCAGCCCGTTCGGCCCGCGCCACTGCGGCCAATCGG
>CAZCUL010000255.1:0-5468 GCA_964501475.1 uncultured Verrucomicrobiota bacterium
GGCCCGGCCCCGCCCCAACTCGGGGGCTTCTACCGCGTGCGCCCTGAGCGCAGACATTGAATGAACCGCACGGGGCCGGAAGTCAAAAAACAACACAAACCGGCAGGCCGTTTGCGCCTGCCAAAGAAAGCAACACCACTATGAGAATTAGAACCAAACTCGGTTTCGGCCTCGCGGCGGTCGCGCTGCTCGGTGGGTTCGGCTTTCCAGACGCCGCTTTCGCGCAATCCACGATTCGGTTTGTGGACAGCGGCCAGCGCCTCGGCACTAACGACAGCAGCCTCGATGTCGCTTTGGGTGACGTGAACGGCGACGGCGATCCGGATGCGGTGGTGGCCATATACGGCGGCTTCAGACGCGTCTGGACGAACCAGGGCGGGGTGTTCGCAGACAGCGGTCAGAATCTCGCCACAGGGCTCAGCCTGGCTGTGGCGTTGGCGGATCTCGACGCCGATGGCGACAGGGATGTGTTTTTTCTCGACGAGGCCTTGCCTGACTCCCTGGCGGGGCACAAAGGGCCTCCATCTGGTCTGCCGTCGGGCACAATCCCAATCTGGATCAATCAGGGCGGAGCTCAAGGAGGGACGGAGGGCGTTTTTCAGCCCAACGGTCAGATGGTCGGTAACTCGACTGCCTCGGCCGTCGCGCTGGGAGAACTTGACGCCATCCCGGGACCGGACGCCTTCGTGACTTATTCCTCCCCTGTCTCCGGCAACAAGGTTTGGCTCAATTCCGGGACCGGACAGTTCTACGACAGTGGCCAGGACCTGGGCAACGACCTGGATGTCGCGTTGGCCGACCTCGATGGCGACAATGATCTGGATGCGTTCGTTGTCAACGAGCATACCAACCGCATCTGGCTCAATCAAAATGGCGACGGTGCCGGCACTTTCGCGAACAGCCAGACTTTGGACAATGGGCTCGCCGGCGCTATCAGCGTCGCGCTGGGAGACCTGGACGGCGACGGCGACGTGGATGCGCTCGTGGCCGGGATCACCAACCGGGTTTGGATCAATCAAGGCGGCGATCAAGGTGGCGTCCAAGGGACGTTTACCGTCAGCGCCCAAACTTTTCCCAGACCCGACGACGAAGAAGGCTACCATGTCGTTCTGGGTGACCTGGATCGCGACGGCGACCTCGACGCCATCGTCACCACAAGCGGCCCAATTCAGAGTACGAGTCGTGTCTATGAAAACGACGGCGCGGCCCGCTTCACCGACACCGGTGTGCGCCTGGGCACAGTCTCGAGCACGGGTGCCCAGACCACGGCGGTGGCCTTGGGCGATCTGGACGGGGATGGTGATTGGGATGCCTTCGTTGCCAGACATAATGAACCAGACCAAATCTGGCTCAATACGGCCCCGCCGCCCATCTTCACATTTTCCGAATACCTCATCACGGCAATTGCCGGCAACGGCACGGAAGGCTCGGCGGGCGACGGCGGTCCGGCGATCGGGGCGCAGCTTGACAAGCCCGTTGGCGTGGCGATTGATGCCCAGGACAATCTCTACATTGCCGACGCGGACGGCCACCGCGTGCGCAAGGTCACACCGGAAGGGATCATCAGCACCATCGCCGGTACCGGCGTGGATGGCGGGAGCGGCGACGGCGGACCGGCGACGCAGGCGCAATTGAATGAGCCAATCGGCGTGGCGGTCGCCCCAGACGGAGTGGTCTATATCGCGGAACGATCCGGGGAGCGCATCCGACAGGTCGATACAAACGGCGTCATCACAACCTTGGCGGGACTCGCAGTTGGGTCCATCCGTCCCAATGCCGTCGCTTTAGACCTGGCAGGCAACGTCTATGTGGCCGGCCCGGATCGGATCCTCAGAATCGCAAAGGACGGGAGTGCCCAAACCATTGCCGGAGGAGTGGGCACTGGATTCGGCGGCGATGGCGGCCCGGCAACCCAGGCCCTGTTCAATGGCATCACGGCGCTGGCCATTGACATCCAGACCAATATCTACGTGGCGGACACCGGCAACCATCGGGTCCGAAAAATCGGCTCGAATGGGATCATTACGACCGTCGTCGGGACCGGGATCAACACTCTGGGCAACGGCGGCCTCGCCACCGCCGCGTGCCTGGGGTTTCCCCACGGAGTGGCCATCGACGCGGCCGGTAACCTCTTCATCAGTGAGAGTGGAAACCGGCGCGTCCGCCGCGTTGCCACCAACGGCATCATCGGCACCATCGCCGGCAATGGCCGGAACGAGTTCGGCGGCGATGGCGGCCCGGCGCGCGATGCCTCCCTGGAAACACCCTTCGGTCTCACGATGGATTCGCAGAGCAACGTTTATGTGGCCACGGGGCATCGCGTGCGCAAGCTCAGTCCCACCACGAACATGGTGCCCCTGGTTCCCCGGTTCTTTTCCAGGCCCCCAACCGACACCACAATTGACGTAGGCGTGGCCTACATCAACGAAGACATGGAGATGAGCCGGATTCCCGCAACCCGCACCCTGCAGATCGGCAATACGGGGACCGCGGACCTAAGAATTCTGTCCATTCAGGCCTTTGTGCCTGACAGCGAATTCTCGTTCGCCCTCACGAACGGCGCCGGTGATGCCGTGTCGCTGCCTTATGTCGTTTCCGATGGGTTCGCCTCCACAACAGGATGTTCGGGGAGCCCGCTTCGAGTGACGCTCCGGTTTAGCGGGCCATACTTCGTCAATAACGGTTACTCTGGGATGCTTTGGATCACCACGAACGATCCGGAAACACCGGTGGCTTCCTGTGACATCTACTTCTGTGTTCAACTCCTTGGCGGCACAGGCGATGAGAGCACCTCCTTCCGCGCCGCCCCGGATTTTACCGGCGAAGGTTGGCAGCTCATTCAGCCAGCCGGACTCTTGGCCGCCGGGCTCCAAGGCACGGAAACGGCAACGTTCCTGGTCGATCCGGACACACCGCACACGTTGACCACGGAGATTCCGGCGTTTCTGGGTGGTGGTTCGATACAACTGAGCAACTTTACAGGGCGCTTTACGGTCTCGCTGCATCCGATCCCGAACGACCCCGAACGAGCGGCCATCCGCATCGAAAATGGCCTCTTTACGGCCCCATCTTTCGTGTTGCCGTCCGGCCTTGAAACCGGGCCGAACACATTCACTTTCGGACCCGGCAGTGAAAGCGAAGGCCTGATCGACCTGATGACCGGCGAATACAGCGCCTCCGACACAGCCACCATCGTCAATGACCTCATCCCGCAGGGCTTCCCTGTCCGGGGCAGTTACACTGGCGTTTACCAGGCCGCGACTGGCCAGATCAGTGTGCAGTCACAGAGCACCGACTACTTCCCGACGAGCGACCAGGTGCAATTCAATCATTCCCCTGGCGCTTTATGGCTGACCTGGAGCGGCGGATCCGCGCTGGAAGAAGCCACCGACGTTCTTGGCCCCTGGCGGACCGTGACCGATGCCGTCAGTCCCTACCGCCTCGTCATCACCCACTCGCAACAATTCTTTCGCCTCCGGCTGCCCGCGCCCTGAACTCCGGCTATGAACTCCAAACAGTTCTCATCTCTCCTGTTGTTCGGTCTGCTGAGCTGCGGCCACCAAGTGTCCGCTCAAGGGACGGTTTTCACGTACCAAGGCCGCTTGACCGACAATGGCAATCCCGCCCAGGGAGTTTTTGATTTGCGATTTACGATTTTTGATTTGGCCACCAATGGCACACAGGTGGCCGGGCCGGTCACCACTTCCGCCATTGCCGTGAGCAACGGCCTGTTCACTGTGCCGCTGGATTTCGGCGGGGCCGCCTTCGACGGCAGCGCGCGTTGGCTGGAAATCAGCGTGCGCACGAACCGAAGCGGGGCGCAATATTCAACTCTTTCCCCCAGGCAAGCTCTCACGCCCACTCCTTATGCGATGCTGGCCGGCACCGTGCCCAACGGTGTTATCACGGCGGCCAAACTGGCCCCGAACGCCGTCTCGGCGGTCCAATTGGCTCCTGGGGCCGCGGCGGCGAATCTGCAGGACAGCGGACAAAGCGGAGTGGCGGGCGGCGGGCTGATTCTTTCCGACGATCCGAACGCAACCGGACTCATCAGTGCCGGTTATCTCAACATTGGAAGAGCCAATGCCCTCTCGACGCTGGAAGAGTGGCGGCCCCGCAACAATTTCGCTCCTTTGTCCGGGCGTGAGGGGCACACGGTGGTGTGGACCGGCAACGAAATGATGGTTTGGGGCGGCTCCAGCGCTGCCAGCGCGACCGACACCGGCGCCGCCTATACTCCTGCGACTACCCAGTGGACATTTCTCCCCACGTCGGATGCACCTTCCGCTCGCACGGAACACACGGCCGTCTGGACCGGCAGCGAGATGATCATTTGGGGCGGACGCAACGGCAGCACTTACTTCGACACGGGCGCCCGCTACAATCCAGCTACTGGCAAGTGGCTGCCCCTACCGAGCGGCGCCCCCAGCCGTCGCGCCGGGCACACCGCCGTGTGGACTGGAAGTGAAATGATTGTCTGGGGCGGAACCGATGGAAGTCTCGAGCGGAAAGACGGCAAGCGTTACGATCCGGGAGCAGACTCTTGGACGAGCATGACCACGGTAGACGCGCCGGCCGGACGTTTTAACCACACCGCAGTCTGGACCGGCAGCGAAATGATTGTCTGGGGCGGAATGGCCGGCGGTCAAGCACTGAAGGATGGCGGGCGTTACCGGTCAGCTTCCAACACCTGGCTGGCAACAGCCACCAACGGAGCACCGGCCGCTCGCGTCGGTCACACTGTGGCGTGGACCGGGATTGACATGCTCGTCTGGGGCGGAGGTGTCAAAACCAACGCGTTCCAGACCGGCGGCCGCTACAACTCCGAGGCAGACACCTGGTTGCCTATGACAACCAACGGCGCGCCTGCGGCGCGCACCCGCCACACGGCCGTGTGGACCGGCAGCGAACTCATTGTCTGGGGCGGCACCAACAATGTCGGTTTCCCGGACGACGGAGGCCGTTATCATGCCGCTACGGACACCTGGAAGCCGACCACCATGACGAACAGTCCGCTGGCCAGTCTGGCCGGGCACACGGCCGTGTGGACCGGCACGGAGATGCTCGTCTTCGGGGGCTATGACCCGTTCGGAACTTACCGGCGGGACACCCACTCCTATTTCCCGCCCCGGACGATTTACTTTTACCTCAGACCGTGAGAAACGATCCCTCCGCTGGCCCCGTCGGGCCTCTTCCGGCGTATCTGTGCCGACGGTGTAACGAAACCGACACGCGCAGGATTCAGATTTGCTATAGTTGCTCATTGAATGAAGGACCGCTCAGATGCGGGCGGTGCTTATGAACGAAAACGAAAACTCGCTACGGACCCTCTTCCTCGAGGCGGTCGAGATCACGGATGCCGCCGAACGCGCCGCTCATCTTCAACGTTCCTGCGGCGGTGATGCCTCTCTTCGCGACCGGCTTGAGAAGCTGCTCAAGGCTCACGCGGACGCGGGCGGATTCGCGAC
>CAZCUL010000256.1:0-2537 GCA_964501475.1 uncultured Verrucomicrobiota bacterium
GGTTGCAACATGGTCATTGGTTCGCGCGAGGAGAAAATCTACCGCTATGAGCCGCGCGAAAATGACGCGGTGAATTCGTGCTGGATGTGCGATTACGGGCGGCTCAATTACAAGTGGATCGGGCGCCGCGACCGGCTCACCGACGTGATTCGGCGCACTCCATCCGGGAAAGCCGAGGAAATCGTGTGGATTGTGGCCCTTCGAGAAATCGGGGAAAAACTGAAGAATGGTTCTCCAGGTTCCGCAGCCATTATTGCCTCCGCCCAGCAAACCAACGAGGAGCTTTACCTGCTGAAGAAACTGGCGGAACAAACGGAGGCGCTGACTGATTCCATTCCCCGTTTTGGCGAAGGAGACAAGCTGCTTCTAAACGAGGATCGGAATCCGAACAGCACCGGCGCGAGATTGGCCGGCATCTGCTACACGGAAATGGGCATCAACCTGCCGAAAATCGCGGAGCAGGTTCGGGCTGGAAAGATCAGGACGCTCATTGTCTTTGGCGAGGATGTGACGAAGCACGGGATGGGTCCGGATGTTTTGGGCAAGCTCGACACGCTCATCGTCAGCGACATTCTTCCAAACGGGACGACCGGGCTTGCGCATTATTTGCTGCCCGGGTGCGCGCAGGCGGAGAAGCGCGGCACATTTACCAACGTGAAAGGCCGGGTGCAGCGTTTCTGGAAGGCAGTGGAACCGCCCGGACGCGCCCGACCGGAATGGGAGTTTCTGCACGAACTGCTCTATCAGGTGACCGGCCAGAACGGGATCGTGACCATTGAAGGATTGTTCAACCGGATGGCCGGCGAGATTCCCGCCTTCAAAGGTTTAAGCTGGGCCGGGCTCGGGGATGGTGGCGTGACCGTGGAAATATGACTCGCCTTTGATGAACTTGACGCCGACACAGCAGCTCATCGTCTTCAGCGCGGTCAAGATCTACGCAGTCATTCCGCTTTTGCTCTTGATGGTGGCCTATGCGGTCTTGGTCGAGCGCAAGGTGTCGGCGTTCATCCAGGATCGACTGGGGCCGAATCGAGTCGGTCCATTTGGGCTCCTGCAGCCGGTTGCAGACGGTGTGAAGTTTTTGCTCAAGGAGGATTTCACGCCGGAAACAGTGCGCAAAGCCTACTTCTGGCTCGCGCCGGCCATCACCATGATCCCGGCCTTCCTGGTCATTGCGGTGATTCCCTTCGGCTCGACGCTGGGCAACCAAAAGATGGTCATTGCGGACCTGAACGTTGGCATTCTCTACATCTTCAGCATCGTTTCGCTGGGCGTTTACGGAATTGTGCTCGCGGGCTACGCGTCGAATTCGAAGTATCCGTTTCTGGGAGGGATTCGTTCGGGCGCGCAGATGATTTCCTACGAGATTTCGCTGGCCATGTCGGTGGTTCCGCTTTTTCTCTGTGTGGGCAGCTTGAATTTAGGCGACGTCATCCGCTACCAGACCGGGCCTCTGAGCTGGCTGCCGCTGCTGCCGAACTGGTTGATCCTGCAAAGCCCGATGACTTTTCTGTCGTTTCTGATTTTCGCAGTGGCCGCCTTTGCGGAAACGAACCGTCTTCCGTTTGATCTGCCCGAATCCGAAACGGAACTGGTGGGCGGATACCACACCGAATACAGCTCGATGAAATTCGCGCTCTTTTTTCTGGGGGAATACGCTTATATGTTCGCGTCGGCGGGGTTGATCGTGACGTTATTTCTGGGCGGATGGACTTTGCCGTGGTGGGGCCTGGACCAGCCGGCCGATTCGCTGCTCGAGGGAGTGCTGCACATCGCCCTCTTCATCGCGAAAATGTTCGCGGTGATGACGGTCTTTATTTGGGTGCGCTGGATGTGGCCGCGCTTTCGATACGATCAATTGATGGATTTGGGCTGGCGGCGTCTCATCCCGCTGGCGCTGGCAAATATTTTGGTGACGGCGGTTTGGCTGTGGATGAGGGCGTGATGACGAACTCGCTAATGAATGCAAATGTGAGCGTGGTCAGCTTCTCATTAACACCCGGCTTCAGCGGGCATTGGCGTGGGGCGGGGAGGAGACCGTTTTAACGGTTTCCGCAGCAAAAAGAAAATGATCGTTAAACGAAAACCATTGGGCTTTTGGGAACGCCTCTATCTGCCGGCCATTTTCGGCGGAATGAAGGTCACTCTCCGGCACTTTTTCCAAAAGAAAGTGACCATGCAGTATCCCGAAGAGAAATGGGTTGTGCCCGAGGGTTATCGGGGCGCGCCTTACCTGGTGGCCGACCAGGAAGGGCGCATCAAATGCGTCTCCTGCCAGCTCTGTGAGTTTGTCTGCCCGCCCAAGGCCATCAAGATCATTCCGCCCGGCCCGGACCCGATGCCCGGCGTCGGCAATGTTGAAAAGGCGCCGGCCGAATTCGAGATCAACATGCTGCGCTGCATCTTTTGCGGTTACTGCCAGGAAGTGTGTCCGGAGGAGGCGATCTTCCTGAAGGAGGACTATTCGCTGACCGGGCTGACGCGAAACGAAATGATCTATGACAAGGAGAATCTCCTGGAACTGGGCGGCGATCACG
>CAZCUL010000257.1:0-6384 GCA_964501475.1 uncultured Verrucomicrobiota bacterium
CGGCCGAACATTCTTTGGATCACCAGCGAAGATAACGGTCCGCAACTCGGTTGCTACGGCGACCGTTACGCGACGACGCCGAATCTGGACCGTCTGGCGGCCAAAGGAATGATTTACCTTCACGCCTGGTCCACGGCGCCGGTGTGCGCCCCGGCGCGGACCGCCATCATTTCGGGCATGTATCCCGCGACGACGGGCGGCCAGCACATGCGCAGCGAGGTGGCCTTGCCGGCCGGGATGAAGATGTATCCGCAATTCCTGCGCGAAGCCGGTTATTACTGCTCGAACAACAACAAGGAAGATTACAACCTCGAGAAGCCGGGCAAAGTATGGGACGACTCGTCGCCCAGAGCCCATTGGAAAAACCGCCGGTCCGGACAACCCTTCTTCGCCATTTTCAACCACACCGTCAGCCATGAAAGCCAGATCCGGAAACGGCCGCACACCTGGAAGCATGACCCGGACGAGGCGCCGTTGCCTGCCTATCATCCGGACACACCCGAAGTGCGCAAGGACTGGGCGCAATACTACGACAAGCTGACTGAGATGGACGCGCTGGCCGGAAGGAATTTGCAGGAACTCGAGGAGGCCGGCCTTGCCGGCGACACGATTGTCTTTTACTACGGCGATCATGGCCCGGGCATGCCGCGGAGCAAACGCTGGCCTTACAACTCCGGGCTGCACGTGCCGCTCATGGTCTATATTCCCGAGAAATTCCGGCACCTTGCTCCCAGGGACTATTCGCCCGGCGGCAAGACAGAGCGGTTGGTTGCCTTTGTGGACCTTGCGCCCACCTTGCTCAGCCTGGCGGGAATTGAGCCGCCCGATTACATGCAAGGCGATGCGTTCATGGGCAGGCACGAGGCCCCCCCGAACCGGTATGTTTTTGGCCAGCGCGGCCGGATGGACGAGCGTTACGACATGGTGCGCTCCGTTCGCGATCAGCGCTACGTCTATATCCGGAACTACATGCCGCACAAAATCTACGGCCAATACCTCGACTACATGTTCCAAACGCCCACCACCCGCGTCTGGAAAGCTCTTTACGACGAAGGAAAGCTTAGCCCGCCGCGAACCTATTTCTGGGAACGCAAGCCGCCCGAGGAGCTTTACGACCTGCAAAACGACCCGGACGAGGTCAACAACCTCGCCGGGTCCGAGGAACATGGGGCCGTTCTCAATCGCCTCCGCGAAGCCCATCGCGCAATGGCGCTCGAAACGCGCGATCTCGGTTTCCTGCCCGAAGCGGAGATGCACCGGCGCGCTGCTGGAACCACTCCCTACGAAATGGCGCGCAACAACGAAACATATCCCCTGAAAAGAATCATGGCCACGGCCGGCCTGGCCTCCTCCCTCGATCCGGACGCGCTGCCCGAACTGAAAGAAGCCTGCCGCGATACCGACGCCGCCGTTCGTTACTGGGCGGTCATGGGAATTCTAATGCGCGGCGAAAACGCCGTGCAGGCCGCCCGGGCGGAGCTGCGCCAAGCGCTCTCGGACGACGCGCCCAACGTTCAAATCGCAGCCGCGGAAGCTCTCGGGCAGCACGGCTCGGCGGAGGATTTGCAGGCCGCTCTGGGCGTTTTGATCAACCTTGCGGATCCGACCAGAAAGAGCGTTTACGCCGCCATTCATGCCTTGAACGCCATCGACGACCTTGGCAACAAAGCAGCCGGGCTCAAGGACACCGTCAGAGCATTGCCGAAGTCGTCACCCGCGGCACCCGGCCGGGCGAACAGTTACGTGTCGCGGCTGGTGGAAAAGATCACAGCCGAATAGATGCGCTCTCCGCCCAAAACCCGACCGCAGCTTAAGCGCGTTCCATGTACTTGCCGGTGCGCGTATCGACCTTGATCTTTTCGCCGGTTTTGATGAAGAGCGGAGCCTGAATGGTGATGCCGGTTTCGAGTATGATCGGCTTCTGCACATTGTTGGCCGAATCGCCCCGAAGGCCTTCCGGAGCGTCGCTCACTGTGAGGACGACCGCGGAAGGCAGTTCGATTTGAACCGCTTTGTCCTCGACGAAAGTGACCGTGACCTGGGCGTTCTCCACCAGGTAATCTCGGGCCTCCCCAACGATCTCCGGATGGAGGGTGATGGTATCGAACGTTTCCGGATCGGAGAAAATGTAATCCTCGCCGTCCTTGTAACTGAACTCCATCTTGCGCGTGGTCATCGGCACCACGTCCATCTTCTCGGTCGAGCTGAAGCGGACGTCGGAGGATTTGCCGGTGCGGATGCTGCGAATGGTGGCTTGAACAAAGGCTCGGAGATTGCCCGGGGTGCGGTGCTGGCAGTCCAGGACCACGGCAACGTCCCCATTGTAGTTGATGGCCATTCCACGGCGTAAGTCATTGGCTGTCGGCATAATTCAATTCGAAATCATCGGGCTTCACCAGCGTTCTCCGGCAAAGCGGAGCGTGCAAATTAACCAAGGAAGAAATGATTGCAAGCATCGAAATGAGATTTTCTTCCCTTCCACCGCCGCCTGCTGTTTAGTGGTCCGATGCGACTGCAACCTTCCCGCCGGAGATTCCTGCGCTCTTGTTTCCAGGTGGCGGCGAGCGCCGCGGCCTGGCGCCTGTTTGGGAGTCCTGCCGGTGCCATCGAGGCCTTCGACCGCAAAGGTCCGCCGCGCCTTCTGCCCGCTTTGGCTGCCTATTCCTTCCGCAATTACTTCGTCACGGCCAGTCATACGCGGGAGACGGTTCCTGAACCGCCGCGCCGGATCGACCTCTTTGATTTCGTCGATTTTTGCGCCACCCACGGCTGTGCGGCCGAGTTGACGTCCTACTATTTCCCGCCGAATACGGACGCGGATTACCTGTTGAAGCTGCGCCGGCATGCCTTCCTGCGCGGCGTTCCAATCAGCGGCACAGCGGTCGGAAACACGTTCACCTTGCCGGAAGGCCAGAAGCGCGACGAGCAGATTGCCATGGTCAACCGTTGGATTGAGAATGCGGCCATTCTGGGCGCGCCGCATGTTCGCATTTTCGCCGGGGCCGCCGGGGGACTTTCCAAAGCCGAGGCGAAGAAGCAGTGCATTGCCGCGGTTGAGCAATGCGCTGAAGTGGCCGCGCCTAAAGGTGTCTTTCTCGGCCTGGAAAATCACGGCGGAATTGTCGCTGCAGCGGATGACCTGCTGGACATCATTCACGCTCTCAAAAGCCCCTGGGTGGGCATCAATCTCGACAGCGGAAACTTTCACACGGACGACCCTTACCGCGACATGGAACGCTGCGCGCCCTACGCGGTGAACGTTCAGATCAAATCCGAACTCCGCCCGCGCGGTAAAAAGACCGAAGAGGCGGACTGGGACCGGATGATGAAAATCCTCCGGGACGCGAACTACCAGGGTTACGTGGCACTGGAATATGAAGCGGCGCCCGATCCGTGGGAGACAGTGCCCGGGCTGCTCAAACGCCTCAAAGCTCTGGCCGGTTCATCAACTGAGTGATCGCGCGGCCGAAGGCATTTTCCCGAATGGTGCGTGGACCGGCTTCATCAGGCTTCCCCCGACGTTGCGCGGCCGGGCGCTTTTGCTTCCCCTTCCTGAGAGCGGCGCTGGCGGGCCTGGCAGCCGCGGTGTTGTCGCTGCCTGGTGTTACCGGCGTTCGAGGGGCCGAGTGGCGTTCCGAAGCGGATAATTTTGCGGTCACTTTTCCGCCGGACTGCGAGGAGATCGAGTTGCCCGCGCCGACGGTGCGGGTAGCCAGGCGCAGCCCGGATCAGACCACGATTTTTGCTGTCATTGTCGATGAAGGAGCCGGCGCGGGGATGGAGGGAATGACCGAGGAATTCGCCCGGGACTTCGAGCGCGGCATGTTCGAGCAAGCCAGCCGAAAGATCCATTTGAAGGGGCCTCGTCAGGTTGCGGGTTATCCAGGGTATGAATTCGTCGGCGAAATGAGCATTGGCGGCACGCTGGTTTCCTTTCACAACCACATCACCATTGTCGCTGAGAATGTTTATACGCTGCAGGTCATGGATTTTTCAGGCGATGTGCGCCAGAACCGCGAGGTTGCGGACTTTTTGGAGAGCTTTCGCATTCTGGAACCGGCCAAAGCGGCGGCGCATCAAGCTCGAATATCCCGGAGCAGCACTTCGTCCGAGGCCGGCGGGCGCGCGGGGACGATCGCTGTCATTCTCTTCGTATGCGGCGCAGCGATTGCCATGGTGGTGGTGCCTCTGATCTTTTGGAGGCGCAGCCGCGCGCAGCGTCCGCCGCCCATGCCATTTTCGCGCAGTCCAAAATGAAGCGGCGCGAGTCAGGAAAGGAGTTTAGCGAGAAAAAGCTTCTGGCCTTTCTCCAAAATCCGCGCTCGTATCCGCACCGCCCGCGGACGGTTCGCATGCTCCAAACCCACGCTTCCTTGGTTTTTCTGGCCGCGCCCTTCGCCTTCAAAGTGAAGAAGGCCGTCAATTTCGGTTTCCTCGATTTTTCCACCATCGAGAAGCGCCGGCACTACTGCGAGCGCGAAATCGCCCTTAACCGGAGGCTCAGCCAGGAAGTCTATCTCGAGGTGGTTCCCATCTCCTTTCGAAACGGCCGTTTCCACTTCGGCACCGGGGGCGAAATGGTCGAATACGCCGTGAAAATGAGGAAGCTTGCGCCGCGTTTTTTCCTGAATCATCTCCTGGCCGCGAACAAGGTCGGCCGGCGCGAGATCGATCGGGTCATCGAGGTGCTGGCGGCCTTTTATAAATCGCAGAGGCCCGCTCCGGAGATTGAAATCTGGGGCCGGCTCGACCGGCTCAAGATCAGCACCGACGAAAACTTTCGGCAGCTCGAGCCGTTTCTGGGCAAGACCATTTCGCACGCGGCCCACTCGGCGATTCGCGAGTTTACGGATGGCTTTTACAACGGGCACGCCGCCCTGATTCATTCGCGTTTGGAGCAAGGCTGGATCAGGGACTGCCATGGCGACCTGCACCTCGAACACATCCATCTCACGCCGCGGGCGCTGCATATTTACGACTGCATCGAGTTCAACGACCGGCTGCGTTATGTGGACGTGGCCAATGATGTTGCTTTTCTGGCTATGGACCTGGATTTCAACGGGCGGCCAGACCTGGCCGGGCACCTGGTCTCCCCCATGGAGGCGGCGCTGGAGGATGATTCAATGACGCGTTTGATGGACTTTTACAAATGTTACCGAGCGGTGGTTCGGGGAAAGGTCGAGAGCCTCGCCAGCCAGGAACGGGAGATACCCGGGCAGGACCGGGAAGCAAGCTTCCGGAAGGCCCGCCAGTATTTTCGCCTGGCGCTGCAATACGCCATTGCGGGTTCGCGACCAACGGCCCTCATCATCACCGGCCGCATTGCCTCCGGCAAATCGGCGCTGGCCCGGACCCTTTCCCGGGAGCTTGGCTGGGCGGCCTTGTCGTCCGATCGTCTGCGCAAGAAATTGGCCGGCGTCCCATTGCTCAAGCGGGGCACGGCCGCCGCCCGGGCGAAACTCTACTCGGAAAGGATGACCCAAAAAACTTATGCGACGCTGCTGGACAACGCCGCCCGGATGCTTCAAGCGGGTCAAAACGTGATTCTGGACGCGACTTTCGGCCATCGTTCTCTGCGGGAAGAGGTGGTGGATCGACTCGCGGGGGTGGGAGCGCAGTGGTGTTTTATCGAAGCGCACGCCCCCGACGAACTGGTCAAAGCGCGTCTCAAAGCCCGCAGCAACGAGCGCGGGGAAATCTCGGATGCGCGCCTGGAAGACTTCGATGCTCTGAGCGGCCGTTATGAGCCGGCCGTTGAACTGGATGCCGCCCATGTTCTGAACGTTGCCACCGCCCGGCCTCCGGAAACCATTCTTTCCGAGACACTCTGCGAACTGGCCCGTCGCCAGATGAAGATATCCGGGAACTCGAACGCGGCCGCAGCCCGTTAATGCTGATTGTTGCGTATGTTTCACGCGCGCTGTTCGAGGAAGGGCCGCGGACCGTCGCTTTTTGATTGCAAAAATGCTTACGAATCCGTTCCGTGAAAGCACACCGTTTATGAAAGCCAGTCTTGCATTTCCCGCTGTTCTCGTCGTTCTCCTCACTCAGATAAACTCCGCCCTGCCCGCCAATCCCGACCAGTCCCGCGCCCAGGCCGGGCAGTGGCGCAGCGAACGGCGCCTGGTTGATCTTCATCAACACGTTGCCTTCAAGGAAGAGCACCTCTCGCGCGCTGTCCGCATCATGGATGCGGCGGGAATCGGGATTGGAGTCAACCTGAGCGGGGGGGTTGTTACGAGCAAGGGCGAGGGGCCTTCCGAATTTGAACGAAACAAGGCGCTGGGGGAGAAACTCTTCCCCGGCCGCGTTCGCGATTATATGAAACTCGATTATGCCGGTTGGGGTGAAACCGAATTTTCCGGCCCCGCGCGTCAGCAGGTG
>CAZCUL010000258.1:0-3788 GCA_964501475.1 uncultured Verrucomicrobiota bacterium
GTTTGGTTTCCTTATGTTATCAATGACCCAGCCTCGTGCCGGGTTTCTAACAGGGTGGATAGGTCCGCACTCGCGGATAACCCACGTTTCAAACCGGAATCAAACACCCGCTCTTTCACTTTGTTAAGCCATATGGTCTAGACGACTTAGCGCATCATCTTGGAAACGACTGCACATGTTCGTTCGATTACGCTGTCTTTACGCGCGCTCGCCGTTTTTATCTCTTTCAACGGTGTGTCGGTTCTGCTGCCCGAACGTTCGATAGATGCCGTTCTTGTTTGGTGCGGCATAGGCCATCTGCCCGAGGCGGCGCTTTTCCGCTATTTGTTACGAGGATCTGGTTTCCTGTTGATTGCTTTTGGCATCATGATTTGGGTGATTGCGAGTGATGTCGTGCGATACCGGCCCATTGTGATTACCCTTATCAGCATCTTTCTGGTCGGGGCGCCGATTTCCTATTGGATAGGTGCGGTCGTTGGGTTGCCGCGCTGGTGGAGCGTCTTGGATGCTACCATCTGCGTTGTTGGTGGTGGCATTCCACTTTTATTGTGCTTTTTGCATTCAAGGAAATCGTCGAACAAAACGCTCCAGGCAACAGCCGCCACGCCTCGCATTTGACCGTTTATGAAAACTCGAACATCATCATTGCAGACCACGCCCGCTTCCAGCGGCTGTGCCTGGGCTGATCGTTCGCCACAAAAGATCATGCAATCACACATCAATAGACTCACATGGTGTGTCGGGTTGGCCTTCATTTCGTGCGGTGAGCCGCTGTATGCCGAGCATGTGAGAGACCATACGCTACAGCCGGATCACGTTGTAAGGGACATTGAGTTCAAGGCGCACGATGACGTTGCGATGTTCGGACGACTGGTCTTGCCAGAATCGAATGCGCCTCGCGCGGTTGTCATTTATGTCCAAACCGCCGAGGGTGCGACGGTGGACATGAAACGTCCGCTCGGCAACGGAAAGACCTTCAATTATCACGATCTCTATCGCGAGAAGCTCACGGCGATGGATATCGGCTATTTCAGCTATGAAGGTCGTGGAATTCGGATGGGAGAGAATCCCCCGCGCTACGAAGAGATTGACTGGAAAGTTTACAACACCAGCACGCTCGAAAACAAGGTTCGCGATGTGTTGAGCGCCATTGAGGCGGTGCGACGTCACGAGGGATTGCAACACACGCCAATCCTGTTGCTTGGCGCGAGCGAGGGAACACTACTGGCGGCCGAGGCGGCCGCGAGGAAGCCGGGTTCGGTCGCGGGGCTGGCTCTTTACGGGGTGTTGGTGACCAATTTGAGAGAGACTTTCACCTACATCATGAGTGACGGGGATTTCCTGCGCTATCGCCCATTGGACCAGGACAAGGATGGCGTGATTACGAAGGCGGAATGGGACAAGGTGGTCAAAGGTCAGAATTTCGCAAAAGCCGATCTCAACAGCGATGGCGAGTTCACGGTGGCCGATGTCACGGTGGCGACAAGGAAGTATCTCGATGCAATTGACGCAAACGATTTCGAGGTGTTGCAGGCATGGGCGAAGGCGGCAGCGGGGCTATCCGTTCCCGAGGGCTGGTTTAAGGATCATTTCAATCACGCGGACAACTGGACGTTCCTGTCGCAATTGACCATCCCGATTGGATGTTTTCACGGCGACGCTGACAACATGACTCCCATTGCGGCGCTCAAGGAACTGGAAGCCAAAGCGAAAAAAGCCAATCTCACCAAAATGGAATTCCACTACTTCGATGGACTGGATCACTCGCTGAGCGTCACCCAGTATTTTACGAAGGGAGAACTGCCAAAAGGCCACCAGGCCATTTTCAACTTCATTGATCGCATTGCGCGTGAGCATGCACAGAATTGATCTGGAGAAGCACGGTGAGTTTTGAGATACAATCACCCAGCCGCGAACAAGGGCGCTGCAGCGAACCGCCGCTCGCTGGGCCGTCGGACGGTTCCGATTATTTGTCAGCGATTGTTGCAGCCGACCGGGCGTTTCCGGCGGCGGTCGCTGAGTTTGGACGTTCGGCGGCCCGAGAAGACAACTCTTCCAAAGGAGACTTGAATGCACAATCTGTTCCGATCAGGGGCGGTGTTTTTCATCATCGCGGGGATCTCCTTCGTGGTGGCCGCTGGTAAGTATTTGCTGACGGGCAACGGCTCCGCTGCCTTCCCAGGAGCATTGGTGGTCAACGCGCTGGTGATGTTGGCAATTGGGATCGCGGTCAGGCGCAAGAACATCAAATGAGTGCATGCCTGGGTTGTCGATGCCGGGGCGCGCAATGGCCCGCCGAACAGACGGTGCAGCGAACGGGAGCCAGCCGTTCAGCTCACGAGAGAACCGAACGTCATCGGCGGCTGGCTCCCGTCGCTGACCTTTGCGTTCGATGAATGTGCATGAATAAGCCTCACCTACTTTTTGTGTGCGGTCGGCATCAATGGAGGAGCCCTACGGCAGAGGCCATTTATCGGAACGACGCGAGGCTTATCGCCCGTTCTGCAGGCGTCAGTAGCAAGAGCTCTCGTCAGATCTCAGACAAGGACCTCGACTGGGCTGATTTGGTGCTGGTGATGGAGCGCAAATACAAGTCCAGGATTTTGGGGACTTTCCGTGACCATCCGAATTTACCGCCGATTGTTTCGTTGGACATTCCGGACAATTACGAGCGCATGAACTCAGAGTTGGTTGCTTTAATCGAGAACGGGACGGAATTCCACTTGAGACATCAATTCAACATCGAACCAAGCGATGCACCGAATGACGGCCCCGCGATGTCAGTTACCAATTCGGACGCCTCTGGAGAGGGCCGTATCGGTGATCTTGGACGTTCGGCGGAATCGCGCGTGAGGCAACCCACCGAGCCATGTCTGAAAGGAACACCATGAAAACAACCGTCACAACCACATGGATCGCGGCAGCGATTCTTATGGCGTCCCTGAACATTGGAGACGCCCAGCAGGCTGATGCAACGAAAGGGATTGAGAAGGCACTCGGAGATTATTTGGCAGCCATGTCTGTCAGAGATGTAAAGGGCTTACAGGAAGTGTTGGATAAGCATTTTGTCGCTGTCGAAGCGGGAGACAAGAGCGCCAAGGTCGGGGTGGTAGATACCGCGAAAGGCAACGACTTACTACCGCCGGAAGGCAACAACGACTGGGACAAGGACAAGATCAAGTTGTCTTCGGTCGAGGCCAAAATCTCCACGACACATCCATCGGTTGCGATGGCATCATTTACACTGACGTTTCAACTGAGCGATAAGAGACTGGCCAATCTTGAGGCGGCATTGAAGGATGCGCCTCCTGAGTTTGACGAGTCGCGAAAGAAAGCGGCAGCAAAGATCATTTCCGACCGAGCGATTCACAACTCGATGTTTGCGATGCTCGCCAGGCAAGACGGCAGATGGAAGATTGTTTGCATGTCATTTCCGAAATAGCCAAGGCCCACCCGCGATGTTCCATCGCCAGTCGTGCTGACCAGACAAGTGTGAGATGACGACGTGGTCCCTCCGCCTTGGGGCGGAAGAGGGGGGAACGACGCCCTCCACTCCCTCTACTCCATCTGAAATGGAGGAGAGGGGCGGCTGGGGACAGCTAGTCCTCTGGCGCGTTGACCGCGGGCGTGTGATGAAACGACGGGCGAGCTAGCCTAAGTTCGTCATCCGGCGAGCGAAACCGGGTTTTTTCAGAAGCTCGACGGGCGATTTCTTCGGACTTTCGATCTTCCGGCTGCTTGAACGCGATGTAGTGGAGAAGAGCCCATTGTGCACGGTTGCAGCGTGG
>CAZCUL010000259.1:0-2780 GCA_964501475.1 uncultured Verrucomicrobiota bacterium
CTATTTACCAATGCGGGCATGAACCAGTTTGTGCCGATCTTTCTCGGGCAACGCCCGCCGGATGTGGATAAATGGCCCGGCGCCATTCCCGGTTTGCCGACGCGGGCGGCCGACACCCAGAAGTGCATTCGCGCCGGCGGCAAGCATAACGATCTCGAAGACGTCGGACTCGATACGTATCACCACACCTTTTTCGAGATGCTGGGCAACTGGAGTTTCGGAGATTATTTCAAGAAGGAGGCCATTGAGTGGGCATGGGAACTGGTGGTGGAGAAGTGGGGGTTCCCCAAGGAACGGCTTTACGCCACGGTTTACAAACCGGGCGAAGGCGATCCGGCGGAGTTCGACCAGGAAGCTTACGATCATTGGGCGCGATTGTTCTCGGCGGCCGGGCGCGATCCAAAGACGCACATCGTTTATGGCGGTAAGAGAGACAATTTCTGGATGATGGGCGAAACGGGGCCATGCGGTCCATGCAGTGAACTGCACATGGACCTCACGCCGGCTGGCGACACCCAGGGCAAGCTCGTGAACGCCGGCACCGCGGAGTGCATCGAGATTTGGAATCTGGTTTTCATTCAATTCAACGCAAATCCGGATGGCACCTTGACGCCGTTGCCCGCCAAACATGTGGACACCGGCATGGGTTTCGAGCGCGTCACCAGCATCATGCAGGGGACAAAGGGCCTGAGTGATTTCGCCAATGCAAAAATCTCGAATTACGAAACCGACATCTTCCGTCCGATTTTCGATGCCATCGAACGATTGAGCGGCAAACGATACGGCTCGACGCTGCCGTCGGGTGGAACGGGCTGCCAGCCCGTTTCGGCGGGCGACCTGCCCGACGAAATGAGTCGGCAAATTGCCCGGCCACACGGCCGGGCTGGCCGTGTCACCCCGGAACAGATTCAAACCGACATCGCCTTTCGCGTTATCGCCGACCACATTCGCACTCTTGGCTTTGCTATTGCGGACGGCATTCAACCCGGGAACACGGACCGCAACTACGTTCTGCGCCGTATTCTGCGGCGGGCGGTAAGATACGGACGTTCGCTTGGCTTCCACGAACCGTTCTTTTTCAAGCTTGTCGGTGTGTTGGGCGAGACGATGGGGGACGTCTTCCCGGAAATCCGCGCAAAACAGAAGCATGTCGAGGATGTCATCCGGACCGAGGAACAAACATTCAACAAGACGTTGGACCGCGGCATCGAAATCTTCAGCAAGGTGACGAGCTGTTTATCGAGTTCGTCCGGATTCATCTTTGGACCTCTTCATCGACCGGGGAGCGACTCGGCATTTCCGGCGCGCGAGGACGAACTCGAGGCAATGCGCCGACAGTATCCATTCTTCGAGAGCATCGCGGTTAATGCCCTGCAGAAGGCGCTTGGATTCACTGATTCCGCGGCGAAGGAATTGCGGGAAAACCCTGCGGATTTCGGACGCGTATTGGCCAGCGTTCGGAACTTACCGGAAAACGCTGAGCGCAAGCAACGGTTGTTGGACGCTTTGCGGGAGATTCCGGCGGAGGATGCATTCGAGCTCTACGATACTTATGGCTTTCCGCTCGATTTAACCGAACTCATGGCCCGTGAGCGGGGGTTCACTGTGGATGCGGAGGGCTTCAACAAGTTGATGGAAGAACAGCGCGCTCGGGCTCGCGCCGCGCAGAAGAAGGAAGTCATCGAGTTTTCCCGGATCGAAACCACCACCCCGACCAGGTTTGTCGGTTACGATGCCATTTCAACCAAGGCCAGGGTGATCGACGTCGTGGGCGTGAAGGACAAGACCGCTGTTCTGCTCGACACTTCCAGCGCTTACGCCGAAATGGGCGGACAAGTCGGCGACACCGGCGAGCTGAGTCATGGCGGGCAAATCTGGCGGGTCGTCAACACGCAGAAGAGCGGCCACACCTGGCTGCACTTTATCGAGGGCAAACAGGATGATGCTCCGGTCGTCGGCGCCGAGGTCGAATTCAGCGTGGACCGGCCCCGGCGTGAAGCCATTCAACGCCATCACACCGTGACCCATCTCTTTCATTGGGCCTTGCACGAGGTTGTGAACAAAGAGGCAACGCAGAAGGGTTCTTACGTGGGTCCGGACAAGCTCACGTTTGACTTTAACAGCGGGCCGTTAACGCCGAGGCAAATCGCCGACATCGAGAAACTCGTCAACGAATGCATTTTGGAAAATGCCGGAGTGAGCTGGACGGAAGCGCCCTATGCGGAAGTGAGGAAGCGCGATGATATTTTACAGTTCTTCGGCGACAAATACGGCGACGTCGTCCGCGTCGTGCAGATCGGCGGCCGCTCAGAGCAACTCGACGGCTACAGCATGGAATTATGCGGCGGCACGCATACCCGCGCTACTGGCGAGATCGGCCTTTTCCGGATTCTGGGCGAAAGCGCAATCGCGGCGGGCGTGCGCCGGGTCGAAGGGGTGGCTGGCCTGGAAGCGTATCGCAAAGCGTCCGAAGAGTTGCAACTGATCAAGACCTTGGCCGGCAAAGTGAATGCGCCGGTGGCCGAGTTGGATAAAAAGGTTGAAGCCTTGCTGGCGCATCAGAAGGAGCTGGAGAAACAACTCAAGGCCATGTCACAAAGGGAGGCCGCGCAGAACGCGAAAGCTCTGGTGGAGAAGGCCGAAACTCTCAACGGCATTCCGACCATCATCGAGAACTGGGGAACCGCCGATGGAGACACGCTTCAAGCAATCGCCGACGCGGTACGGACCCGGTTTAAGGGGGTAATCGTGCTGGGCGGCATTGCGAACGACGCGGTGTC
>CAZCUL010000260.1:0-5184 GCA_964501475.1 uncultured Verrucomicrobiota bacterium
CCAGGATCATCACCTTGCGCTTGTCCGACGCCTGCACTTCGTCGTCGCCGCAATCGTAGGTCGAGTAGTAGTAAGGCGTGTAAGCTTCGAACTCGGCGGCGCAAGTATCGACCAACCGGTAGCTGGGCACGATCTTCAGCCGTTTCCGCTCCGCCCGAATCGCCTCCTCGGTCTCGCCGATTAAACAGGCAATCTGACGATCCGAAAACCCGAGGGATTTGGCTTTGCTCAGTAATTCAGGACTCACCTGGTTGGATGCCTTGGATGACAAAGGTCTCGCTCGATGAAACCGCCGCCAGACTGCGTATCATCCCGGCGTGAATGGCTGTCTGGAGAAGAGCCAATGGGGATCATTGGCGCGGCGAAAGCTTCTTTTCCACCGGATGCTTTTCCAGACTGACGTACTTGGGCAACCCGCCATCGACAGGCACCGCAACTTCCCCCTGAATGAGCGGGCGCGCGTATTCAATGAACTTCTCGTTGGGCAGAAAGCCATCTTCGGTCAGCCAATCGCGCGGCAGCGGGTTTTCCACGTTCGCGATCTGAGCCAGGTCCTGCAAGCCGGTCGTGCAACGGTAAGGGCCTGTCTCGTTCCGGATCAGCTTGACCATGACGCCGCTCTGGCCTTCAACAGCGGCGCGAACGGCTGCTTCGCCGCAGGCCACCGCTTCGGCCATGTCCGTTCCGCTGGCATGATGGGCGGCGGCCCGTTGGGCATAACCCAGCTTCACGCTCCGGCTCTTGAGCTTCAGCTTATCCTGGAGAATGTCCGAGAGGTGCTCGGCCGCGCCGGACAAAACCGGATGCCCGAAAGCATCCAGCCGTGATTTATCGGCGGCCATCTCCTCGCCGGCCGCGTTTTTCAAACCTTCGCCCACCACCACCACGCAAAAACCAATTTCCTCGATGGTCTGCTGCACCTTGGCCAGGAATTGCTCCTCGTTGAACACAATCTCCGGCACCAGGACAATATGCGGCGCGTCGTTCGGCGACCTCTTGGCCAGCACCGAACCGGCCGCAATCCAGCCCGCATGACGGCCCATGACCTCGATGACGCAGCAGGAGCCTTCATCCGTGATCATGCTGCTGACGTCGATGGCGATCTCCATGACGGTAGTGGCGTTGTATTTGATGACCGAACCGTAGCCCGGGCAATGATCGGTGTGGGGCAAGTCATTGTCGATGGTCTTGGGGACCCCCACCACGCGCATCTCGTGACCGCGCCGGCGGGCCTCTTCGTGGATTTTGTGGGCCGTGTCCTGGGAATCGTTGCCGCCAATATAAAAGAAATACCGGATGTTATGTGCCTGAAAAACCTCGAACACGCGGTTCATGTCGCTGAGCGCGCGGTCGGGTTTCTTCTTGAAATCGAGTTTGTAACGGCACGTGCCCAGGGCCGCGGCCGGGGTGTGTTTTAATCCCTCGACCGTGCGGGCTTTCTCCTCATTCAAGTCGATCAGGTTCTCGTGCAACAGCCCCAGGATGCCATTTAACGCGCCGTAAATCTCTTCGATGCACCCATGCTTGCCTGCTTCCTGTATCACGCCCGCCACACTGGCGTTAATCACCGCCGTCGGGCCTCCGGACTGCGCCACAAGCAGGTTGCCAACTAGTTCTGCCATAATTCCTCAGGTTGAATTGACGCGAACCTTGCCAACCGCTGCCCACGCTGTCAAAGGCGAACTGAACCGGGCCAGCATTTCTATTTCGCGGAGCGCGGCTCTCCCCAGGCAGCACGAATGAACTCGAATGGGCTTTGGGATTCTCACGCCTGATCGCGCTTCCCATCTGCTGGCGGCTGAGGACAGCCACGCTCCGGGGCGGAAAAGATCGACCCCCAGCCTTCCCAGCCGTCCGCTCCAAAGGCGCCTAAAAGACAAACCGCGCGCCCCGGAAAACGCGCGGTCGAGATGACCCGATCAAGCCTGTCAATGGCTTGGTTGCACTGGAGGAAGATGGCCTTCCGCCGGCGTGGAAATCTTGGGAGGACGGTTCTTCCATCGCTTGACCGCCTGACGGCTCACGCCGATGCCGACAATTCCGACCAATAAGAGCGCGGCTATCGGCACCAGAACCGCCAGCACCGAGGTGAGGCTGGACAAGCCGAGTTCTGCCGTGGAAACAACCGGATTGGCCAGACCGCCGCTGGTTGCCGACGAAACCGCGCGCGTCACCACCGTGCCGCTTTGCACCAGGCCGGCCAGACCGCCGCCAGCAATGACTGCCAGCGTCCATTTCAGAAACGGATCGAGATTGGTCACCATGGCAGCCGTGACAATCGTGCCCGCCACCACCGCGGAAGGCGTGGCAATGCTATCCAAAAAATTATCCAGCCACGGCACATAGTAGGCCGTCACTTCGAGCGCGGTTGCCGCCACAAACGTGATCAGGGCCACGTCGCTCGCGATCCATTGGAAGTTCGCCGCCAAGGTCAGATGCCCCGACCGCACCGCCAGGCTCATGATCAACAGCGGTATAAAAACTCGAAAGCCGCAGGCCGCGGCCAGACCGAGCCCCACCAGAACGCTCAAAACAGTTTCTGTCATAGCTGTCTCCATGGTTAGTTGATTCAATGCGATCCGCAGTTCCGGACCATCAGCTTATCTTCTACACCTGAAGGCGTGAGATGCGCCATTACATTTTCCCTCCCGTTTCGTAAGCAGTTGCAACCCGAGGCTCCCCTCCCGCCGCCCTCCGGCGCGGTCTTGGAATCTCTCTCAAGGTGCCGCGTCCGATCCTCATTGGATTCTGGCTGCGCCCGATCGCCGACCTGCATCCTCGCTCGTCAGCATTTTACGGTCTTGCGCTTTTTCCCAATCGCGCCCCGTTTCCCCACTTTTCGAATGTAGTCCGCCGCCAACGGGATCTGGCATTTGTTATTTCCCATGTTCGCTGTGACGGGACCGATCTTTTCCGCAGCCTGGAGCGCAAGCTCGGTCAATGGTTTCACGCATGAGCCCACTGCGATAATGAATCCATTCATGGCGTAGCGCACGGCATCGGGCGCCTGATGGATCGTCTTCTGCACACGCGAAACCAACTGCTTCAACTTTGGCAAATCGAGTTCCGAGTCGTCCTTGAGAGCGACCAGGCCGGCCAGCGTGCTCCAGCCGGCTTCCCCAACGTGGCTCCTGGGCGAATCGATCCACTTCAAAGCCATTTGCCACCCGTGCCGGCTTTCGGCCGAGACCCACGCAACGGTGGCGCCTGGCAGCGCGCCTGCGCGCGCCTGCTCGACCCAGTGCTGAAGGTCTGTCGGGGTCATGCGAGAGTCGTCCGCTATCAATCCGGCCAGATACATGGCGTCGTAGTTTCCGGAGTCGTAAAGGTCCAGCGCCAGTTGATAATCCTTTTTGATACGCTTCTGGATCTTCTTCATGTCGGCGATTTTCACGCCGAAACATGGCTCCGGCACGCCATAGTTGGTCATGAGCATTTTCTTGTAGCTGTCGCCGCCGAGCCCTTTGAGCTCTTTGAGGATGTCCTGTGCGGTCATGAGAGATTCCTAAATGATCAGACCCAGGATGGTGGAGCCGAGGGGATTCGAACCCCTGACCCCCACAATGCCATTGTGGTGCTCTACCAACTGAGCTACGACCCCATCCCGAACAGCAAGGGGCGAACGCTAGAAACCAGCGTGGGCTTTGTCAAACTTTCCTCGTGCGTCTTTTGGCATGCGGGAAACTTGATGTTGTCGAGGCCGCAAGAACCCACCCACACTCCCGTGGGTCTATCGTCGAGGCCGGGCTGTTTTGCTCCGCTATCTGACGACGAGCCCAGGGCGATCCCCGTAAGAGTCGGCTGGTTCACGATGGTCACCGCCAAACACCCGAAGACGTTTTGCCCGTCCCCCCTGATGAACCATGAAGTCGAGCAGCACGGGTTTTCCATCGTCCCTCGCGTGCTCGACACGGCCGAGCAGCAAGCGTTGATCTCTGCCCTCGGACCCGTCTCGGGCGCCGGACGCCGGGGGTTGCTCGATCTTTGCCAGGTGGCTGCCTTGGCTCGCTCACCACGCTTGCTGGATTTGGTGCGCAGGAACTACGCGCCCAGCAGGCTGATTTTGTCTGCGCGCTGTCCGCGGGGGATGCATTGCTGATGCGCCCGCTGCTGCTCCACGCGTCCAGCCGCTCGTCGTGTCCGCAACATCGTCGTGTCCTGCACGTCGAGTATGCGGACTTCGCGCTCCCACCCGGACTGCACTGGCATGATGCGGCTTAGTCGCCCGTTTGAGAAGGGAGCGCATAGGAGGAGGACAGGAAGCGCAGTGGCGATGCCTGGGAGCGCCGGCATCCCTGCCGGCGTGTTATCTCCGAGGCGATCCCTCGCCGCGCGCTCCCAATCATCCCCGCCGGACTCGCCGGCAAGGATGCCGGCGCTCCCAGGAGGGTGTCGCGTCGGACTTGCCACCGCACTCCCAATTCAAAAACACTCCGCCGTGATGGCCTGGGCCTGTTCCAGCGACAAGTCCGGCGGCAGGCTGTGATATACCGATACGAACGCTCGTCCGCGGGCACCGTGAGCGGTCAGGCCGAAGATGTTCCCTCGCAAGTGTCGGAAAATCCGGTAGGTGAGCGCATAAATATGGGCGCCCACGTCGGGAGACGTTTCGAGCCGGAGACAGTATTGACCCGGCCGCCACTCCCGCAATGAAACGTTCCCCACAATGCGCGGCAGGTTCGCCTCATTCGATTCGTCGATGTAACGCTGCCGCTGAATGGCGTCCTCGATCACCCGGGGCAAGTCAGGGGTCAACGGCTGGTGGCGGGGCGAGACATGAAAAAAGTCGAGCGCCAGGCCGTGGTGCATCGCGGAGAAGAGGTGCGCCTGGTGCAAATCAATCTTGTGATGCCATAAGGCGCCACTGATCGAGGCGGCCAGACCGCGATAATCCCGCGCGGCCACCCCCACGATCGTGGAGGTGCCGTTCCGGAGGAGGCTCGCCTTCGGGCTGGCGAGGCCGGCCTTTTCCACCAACTGCACAAGATGCGCGCCGAAGCGATTGGCATACTGGCGATAAACGCCCCCATAAAAATCCTCCCCAAAATCCCGAAGGATGTTCAGTTGCTCCGGAGAGTAGCCCGCGCCCACCAACGCCCGGGTCGGATCTCCCACCGGACGGAAACGTAGCAGGGTCTTGGCGTAAAGCTCCCGCGTGTTGAACCAGCGCGCCGGGTCGGTTTC
>CAZCUL010000261.1:0-6177 GCA_964501475.1 uncultured Verrucomicrobiota bacterium
GACCTTGATGCCAACGATATAGAGACCGGTCCGGGAGAAAAAGTCGATGACGTTGCCGGGGCGGCCTGTGGGAAACCGAAAATTATCCGGCTTAATGAGCACCAAAGTCCGTTGCGCCACTTCCCCCGGGCGATAGGGAACCACATCCTGCAGGACACCCCCGTCCCGCTCCGAGAATTCAGCCCACAATTCAAGCTTCACCCTCGCCTCGTCCACATTCGGTGCCGCCAATACGGCTGGCTCGAAATAGCGGACCTGCCCGGTTTCATCGGCAACCAGGTCGCCGTAAGTGTCACGGATGGTTTCGCCGCCGCGCCGGTCAAAGGCAATATTGCCGACCACGGAGCGGACCTTCCGCACGGCATCCTCCCCTTGGAAGAGGAGCATCATCACCCGGCGGCGCTGGCCGGTTTTAGGGTCCGGCCTCATGTTCAGCACCACATAGTCGCGTAAGAGTTCCTGAATGCGCCGGTCCTGGGTGTCCTGGGCGGAAATGATTGCTTGAGAGTATCGCTCGACCAACTCCTGGCTTGGAGCGAACATTCGCGCGGCGACCAGTTCGAGCCCGGTGCGTGAAATCAACCGGGCTAAAATCCCCCCCGTGCGCGATTTGTGCAGGGAGTACGGGGTGACAATGACGTAAGCCAGTTCCTGCGACATAGGGGGGCCTGCTCGCGTTGTTACTGGCTGGAGTTGTTATTCCCGCCGAGCGATTCGCTTTCCGGGCTGGCGGGAGCGTCAGAATTCGGCGGAACCACAGGAGCTGGAGTGCCTTTGCCCCCCAAAATCTTGAACATAACCGTGCCGCAGGTGGGACATCGGCCTTTGATGGCCTTGCGCCCGTTCTTCATGACCTCTTCAACCGCGTCCACAATTTCCTTTTTGGCTTTGCACTTAACGCAATATCCTTCGGCCATAAGAGAGTTCGTTCGAGCCGAACGCTTCAAGCGCCCGCTGAGTGGCAGATACCTTACGGGCCGCCTGTTGGGAGCGTCAACTGGGAAAACCCACCCTGCGGCCCGCGCCGGTGTCGCAAGCAAATCTGCTGAAATCTAAGCACTTAGAGCGGCCTGCTTGAGCTGCCGGGCCTGATCCCGCAGTGCCGTCTTCAGGACTTTCCCGGTGGGATTTCGCGGCAAGGCATCCAGGAAGAGCACCCGTCTGGGAACCTTGTAATCGGCCAACTTGCCCCGCAACGATTGCAAAATGGACTTTTCGTCCAGAACGACTGCTTCGTCGGGAACTACAAAGGCAACCGCCTGTTCCCCCTTCCGTGGGTCCGGTATTCCGACCACCGCCGCTTCCTTCACACCGCGGCACTGGTAGATAAGCTCTTCGATTTCCCGGGGATAGACATTGATCCCGTTGACCAGCAACATGTCTTTCTTGCGGTCGGTGATATAAAAGTAACCGTCCTTGTCGCAATAACCCAGGTCCCCAGTGAGCAGCCAGCCATTGCGCAAAGTCCTGGCGGTTTCCTCCGGCTGGTTCCAATACCCCAGCATTACATTTCCGCCCCGAACGCAAATCTCGCCGGTCTCACCCGCCGGCAGAAGCTTTCCTTGCTCGTCCTGCACGCTCACTTCCACTCCGGGAATAGGCAACCCAATCGATCCTTCCTTCCAGGGCCCTGCCAGCGGATTCATCGTGACCACCGGACTGGCCTCGCTCAAGCCATAGCCCTCAATCAATGGCACCGGCATGGTCTTATTGAATTCCCGCAACACCTCCACGGGCAATGGGGCGCCGCCGCTCACACAAATACGGAGCGGCAGATTCTCCGGCACTGGCGAATGGGCCATGGTGCGGAAGAATTGCGGGATCGCCGGAAGAATGGTCCCCTGCCGGTGCACCAGTTCCTGAATGATGTTCTTAGGCGGATGCAACGACTTGATCAGCACAATCGATCCGCCCACCAACATGGGCAGGAACACACCTACGCAAAGCATAAAACTGTGAAACATCGGGAGCAGAACGACAAAACGGTCTGCGTCCACCGCCGCCAACACCTCCCGGCAACTCGCGACGTTGCAAAGCAGATTCCGGTGCGAAAGCATGGCGCCTTTGGAGCGCCCGGTGGTGCCCGAGGTATAAATCAGCACGGCCAGATCGTTTTCGCCCCGGCCCGAGCCGGATTCGGACAAGGCCTCCGCGGTTGCCTCGGGCAGGCGCCCTCCCTCAGGAAAGTCCTCGATCTGCCAGAATCGGAGATTGGGCCGCGCCTCCGAGAGCTGGGAAAGCCCCTCCGCCATCGCTCGCTCCGTCACCAGCACATCAATGCCCGAATCGGAGAGAATATGGGCCACTTCATTGGCTTTGAGAAAACTGTTGATAGGAACAACGACGGCGCCCGCGTCTAGAATTCCGAAAAGAGCGGGCACGAACTCCGGACAGTTCCTCAGCCACAATCCCACCCGGTCGCCCGGTTTCACGCCGAACGCCTCGCGAAGTTCGTTTCGCAAGTGAAGCATCCGCCCAAGCAAGTCTCCGTAACGATATTCTCTTTCCCCCCAAAAGATCGCGGTTTTCTCACGATGCTGCCGGGCAGCATCGACGAATGTCGCGGCCAGATTCATGAGCGCGACGATACGGCGGTGGTTTTCGGATTGCAAAACAGAATCACACGGACCGCCACAACCAAAGGAGCGCCGCTGTTTCCAGCCGTAGCGCGCCGAGAAGCATGGTTGTCGCCCAGCTCTCCAGTCCCTTTCGCATTCGCGAACGCTGCGGCTGGGAATAGCGGCGCTCCCTGACGGCTTCCAGGGGCCGATTTCGCCGGCCAGGGCTGTTTGTCTGTCAGGCCTCGTCGAAAAATTCAATCGATCAGCCTTGTCTTGCGTCCAAGGCTTGTTTAAATGCCCGGCAGGAATTCAGTTCAAAGCGACAACCATTTCTTATTCTATGAAGACGATTTTACGAATCATCGCACTGGTCAGCAGCTTCACTGCGTTTAGTTTTGTTGTTCGCGCGGAAAACTGGCCGAATTGGCGCGGCCCATCCTTCAACGGGTCGACTCCCGCCGAGAACCTGCCCGTCCGCTTTTCCCCGAGCGAAAATGTTCGTTGGGCGGCCGAGATGCCCGGGCCGTCCGCAGGCACGCCCATCGTCTGGGGCGACCGGATCTTCGTGAGTTCGACCGACGAACGTCAAAAGGCTTTGCTGGCCATGTGCCTGGACCGGCGCACGGGCAAGGTGCTCTGGCAGCACCAGGTCGGCCCCGGTTTTTCCCAGGATGACCGCAGCAACTACGCTTCACCTTCGCCCGTCACGGACGGCAAGCTGGTGGTTTTCTTTTACGGCAACGGTGAATTGGTGGCGTTTGATATGGAGGGGGAAAAACTTTGGGGGCGGAATCTGCAAAACGATTACGGCCAGTTCGCCTTCCTCTGGACTTTTTCAACCAGCCCGCAGCTTTATGACGGCCGGCTTTACATGCAGGTCTTGCAGCGGGACGTGGCCGTGAGCGGCCGGGGACGCCGGGATGGCCCGAACGATTCGTATCTCCTGGCGCTCGATCCGAAGACCGGCAAGGAACTCTGGAAGCATCTCCGGCCTTCGGAAGCGCGGGCCGAATCGCGCGAGGCATTTACGACTCCGATTCCGCACACGCATCAGGGCCGGGACGAGTTGCTGGTGGCGGGCGGGGATGATCTGAGCGGGCATGATCCCGACACCGGGCGCGAGCTCTGGCGTTGGGGGACATGGAACCCGAGCCGAATCGGGCATTGGCGTCTGGTGCCATCACCGGTTGCAGGCGGGGACGTGATTCTGGCCTGCGCGCCGAAACATTCGCCCGTCTATGCGATCAAGGCGGGCGCCAAAGGCAAGTTGGACGACTCCGCCATAGCCTGGAAAGGCGAGGACCGGGCGGTTTCGAGCGACGTTTCCACTCCGTTGTTCTACAAAGGCCGTTTCTACATACTGAACAGCGACCGCAAAACCCTTGCCTGCGTGGAACCGAGCGGGAAAGTCATTTGGACGGGAGAAACCGGGAGCAGATCCAAATTCGAAGCGTCGCCCACGGGCGCGGACGACAAGATTTACGTGATGAACTTCCGCGGCGAGGTCTATGTCTTTGGCACCGGCGATGAGTTCAAAATGCTCGCCGTGAATCCAATGGCGGAGGGCGAAGACAAGCTGCGTTCATCCGTGGCGGTGTCGCAAGGAGACCTTTTCATCCGAACGGACCGAAAGCTTTACTGCGTGAGCAATTCCAAGACGTTGAGCGCGGTGAACCCGCAATGAATCCCGCTGGGACCTCGAAATCCGCATTGCAGGGGATGATCCGAAGGTCTGGTCTGAAACGGGCTTTGACGAGCGTTTTTGAGTTGCTCATCGCTTGCTTGTAAGAACGCGGCCTCTTCCTCATTCTCCCGCGGACCGCCGGAGAAATGCCCGCCGCTCGTCGTGAAACGGGGATTCCTGGCGAGCAGTTGGCAGTGTTCGCAGTTCGGAGTGGCCGCTTTTTCCTGTTTTCCATTTGAACAGCTTTGCGTTTAAATCGCGGTCGTGTCAGCCCGTGTTGTTGCTGTAGCCAACCAAAAGGGGGGCGTGGGTAAAACCACCACCGCCGTCAACCTCGCCGCTTGCGTAGCGGCCCTGGGCAGACGCGTGCTTTTGTTTGATCTCGATCCCCAGGCCAATGCCACCAGCGGGCTCGGCCTCGAAAAGATCGAAGGCGCCAGCGCTTATCGGCCCCTTTTGGGAGAAGGATCGCTGGCAGAGAAGATTCAGACGACCGCTTACGATCGGCTCGAGATGATTCCGAGCGAGGTGGACATGTGCGGGGCGGACATCGAGCTGGCGCGCGGCGAAAACCATTTGCATCGCGTGGCGCGCGCCTTGCAACCCATTCAGGAGGGCGACCGCTTCGAGTTGATTCTGATCGATTGCCCGCCTGCGCTGGGAATCCTGACCTTGAATGCCTTCGCGGCTGCCGAGGGTTTGCTCGTGCCGCTTCAGTGCGAGTATTACGCCCTGGAAGGAATTTCGATGGTGACCCGGCTGATGGAGCAACTACGCGATACGGGAGTCAATTCCCGCCTGCAATTGCTGGGGGTCTTGATGACGATGTTCGATGGCCGGACCAACCTCTCGCACCAGGTCGTGAGCGAAGTCCGCCAGCATTTTGGCGAGCTGGTATTCGAAACGGTCATTCCGCGCACCACCCGCCTCGCCGAAGCGCCCAGCTTTGGCAAACCGATCATCTATTACGACAAATACAGCGTGGCCGCCGCGGCTTACGAAGTCCTGGCGCAGGAATTCCTAAAGCGATTGAATCTTCATTAGCCCGGCGGCTGAACCGTGAATCCCGTAACGCAGGCTTTCCAGCCGCAACGGCATTCAGTTTCTCGGCACGACGAGTCTGCCTGCCGCCACGGCCGGGGTCCGCCGGGAAAGTGCTCCAGGGCTTATCCACTCCAAGCTTGTGTCGCCGCTCACCACAAGGGCCCGCGGCGCATTTGTGGCCGATGGCGTAGCTTGGTTCATTGCCGCGAGCGGCGGCGGTAAAACCGAAAGAGGCTCGGTTTCTATCGTTCAGCGTGCGAAAAACCTTTCCCTCCCCTCTCAATTTCCGTGTCGCTGTTCAAACTCGTCCTCGGCGTGATCTTGAAACTCGAACTGATTTCCCGACGCGCCGCGGTTATCGTTGCCAATATTTATCCCCAAAAGGTCGTTCGATGAACCCGGCAGTTCGATCGGACCGCGGCTCTCCTGAGCCGCAGCGGCTTGAAAGCGACCAACGCGCTGGTTTTTCCAAAGACCCTGTTGCGGCACCAGAGCGCTGCGGGCCAGAGGCCAGAGGTCCGGATCAGGGATAGGGACGGCGCGCTGCGCCGTCAGGTGCGATGCCTGGCTTCGCACCAACCCGTAGGTTTGCCAGTGGGTAGCCGGAGGTCGAAGCATCGCGGAGACCTCCGGTCTGCGGGAAACGAGTACGCACCCCAATGGGGTGCCAGAGAGCTTCCGGCAAAGCCTGCGGAGGAAATAGGCACTGCGGCGACGCAACCTCATGTCGGAGAGAAAACTCTGGCGCCCGCTTTTGGTGCACCGTCTGGCACCCCGCTGGGGTGCTGCTTCTTTGCCAACCCTTTCCGGAGGTCTCCGCTACGCTGCGACCTCCGGCTACCTTCTGGCACCGCTTTGCGGTGCTCGGCACTGACAGAAAATGTCCAA
>CAZCUL010000262.1:0-3673 GCA_964501475.1 uncultured Verrucomicrobiota bacterium
CTCATTTTAACCCGGAGCGCGGCTGTCCTCGGCCGCAACAGATGGGGAACGCGATGACGCGGGAGATTCCCCAGGGCCCTTTCCGAGTTCCTTCGTGCTGCCCTGGGGACAGCCGCGCTCCGCAAAATGAAGTGCTGGCCAAGGCGAGGATTTGCCGCCAATCCGCTTGCGGCCTAAACGGACCGGCTCAGCGCAGACGATCCCCTGCTCCGCCGCACTCGATATCCGGCGCACATCACAGACAGGCCAAGGCAGGACCACCCAAACCAATCGCCATAAGCCGTGTAAATCGTTTTGCGTTTCGTACCCAGGGGCACTTCGACAATTTTAAACCCGGCCTGGTAAACATCCTTCGATCCCGGGAAATAAACGTCGTGCAGTTTTCCCCTGGCATCCACCCAGCAGGTCAAGCCGTTGTTGGAACAGCGCACCAGCGGCAGGCCATTTTCCACCGCTCGAAAGACCGCGCTCGCCGCGTGTTGCCACTGCGCGGAGCTTTCGCCGAACCAGCCGTTGTTGGTGAGGTTCAGCAAAAAATCAAGGTCCGGCCCGGCCGCCCGGCGCGTGACATGAGGAAAGACATCCTCAAAGCAAATCAGCAGAGAAGTTTTCACGTCCAACCCGGCCAGATAAAAGCTCACAGGCCCGTCGCCAGGCGTGAAACTGCCCATTCCCGTCAGCCTTTCCAGAATTGGGAAATACCGTCCCAAGGGGATGTATTCGCCAAAAATCACCAGGCGCTGCTTCCGGTAATCGGCCACCACTTCGCCAGCCGGACTGACCAGAAAACTGCTGTTGAACACGTCGTAACTGTCCGGCTGGCCTTGCCGCCGAGCGGCGTCATCCGCTCCCAGGATGACCCAGACCTGATGCTGCCGGGCCAGATCGGTGATGGGGATGTAAACGTTCGAATGGTAGCGAAAGAAACCCGGGACGGCCGCTTCGGGCCAGACCAACAGGTCGGGTTTTGCCTCGAGCGCCTGCCTCGACAAAGCGAGCAACTGCCGAAACCGCTCCTCCGACTCCTCGACGTCCCAAATCATGCGCTGCGGGATGCTCGGTTGAATCAACGCAATCCGAATGCTGGAACGCGGTTCGGCCGGCTGGAGAATCTTCCGCGTCCCCAAACTGATCACGCTCACCACGATTAAAAACGGCAGCATCGCTTCTGTGAACCAGCTCCGGCGATCCTTCGGCTGTTGAATCAACCTTGCAAAAGCCAGCGCCAACGCCACCGACAGCCAAACCATCAAAAAGGACACGCCGTAAACACCAATCCACGAAGCAACCTGAATGAGCGGCAGGACGCGGTACTGCGAAGCGCCGAGGAGGTTCCAGGGAAAGCCGCTCAGCAAACGCCCTTGAATAATCTCTCCGCCCACCCAGAGGGCCGCGCAAAGCAGGGCCCAGCAAGCCCTTTGACTCCATCCCACTTGAAAGAGGTCGCTAAACCCGCTGCGCAGGTTTGTGCGGGATATTTCGCCTGGAAACAGCTTCCAGCACAGCCAGACCCACAGGGCCGGGTACAAGGCCAGATAAGCCGAGAGCGCAATCAAACCAGCCAGCGGGAAGAGTTTGTTGACAGGAATCCAGAGCAGCCAGGAGAGCGCAACGAGATGATAAACCAATCCAGCGATGTAACCGAGTTTAAAGCAAAGCTTCGGCGTCGTGCCCAGCGACGTCACGAGGATGAGCCCCGGTACCAACCAGCCAAAACCGGCGATACCGGGCCTGGGAAACGAAAGCGCCCAAAGCAGACCCGCCGCTGCCGCCAAACCGAACCGCCTTTTGTGAGGGCTCGCAAAAATCGAATTCAATGGCGCGATTCTGCCCGAACGCTCTGAAAACGCGATTATTGATTGATAACTCTAGTGTGGTTTGCAATTGGCTGATGTTTCGTTGCGCCCAAAATGGTCTGGGGCAAGGCGCGACGAGGGAGCATCCCCGCAGCGGGCTGTGCCCGAGGAGCAAGGAAGCCCCAGGCCATTTTGGGGCGCAACCCTTCGGGCCGCAGTTCTTTTTGCCTCCCGCTTCGTTGCTCGCTCCTTACAGACCGCTACGGGTATGCGCGTCGCTCGCGCCTCACGGGAGGCAAAAATCCCTTGCGGCGAAACACCAGCCAATTGCAAGACACCACACTGGCAATTGCGCAGAAGCCGACGTGAGAAGGCCCAGTTTGAGAATTCTCTCCTCGGCTCGCCCCGGGAACGGATGGGAAACGAATCAACTGCCGCCGATACGCGACACGTCGCGCGCGTTCTCTTCAAAGGCCGCCATGATGGCCTCTTCGCCGCTGAGCCCGGATTCCTTGACGCGTTTGATGGCCTGAAGAACCCGCTTGTAATCCTTGGGCATGACTTTGACGAATTTGGGCACCAGTTCCTTCCACCGATCCAGGACCGCCCGGCCGCGTTCGCTTCGTGTGTATTCGATATGGCGCCCGATCATAGACCGGATTTCCTCGATCTCTCCGGGCTCATCGAGGCGCTCCAACGCCACCATCTGCAGGTTGCATCGCTGCGAAAAATCGCCGGCTTCGTCCAGCACGTAGGCGACACCGCCGGACATGCCCGCGGCGAAATTGCGGCCGGCCGGCCCCAAAACAACAACGCGTCCGCCGGTCATGTATTCGCAACCATGATCGCCCACCGCTTCCACCACTGCGTGGACGCCGCTGTTGCGAACACAAAAGCGCTCGCCCGCCATTCCGCGAATGTAGGCCTCACCCGCCGTCGCCCCGTAGAAGGCGACATTGCCGATGATGATGTTCTCCTCCGGGACGAAACTCGATCCTTCCGCGGGATAGACAATGATCTTCCCGCCGGAGAGGCCTTTGCCGAGATAATCGTTGCCGTCGCCTTCCAGAATCAAAGTCATGCCCGGAGGCACAAAAGCGCCGAAGCTTTGTCCGGCCGAACCTTTGAAGTGAAGCCGGATAGTGTCCTCGGGCAAACCGCCCGCGCCGTGCTTTCGAGTGATTTCGCTGCCGGTGATGGTGCCGACGACTCGATTGATGTTCTTGATGGGAAGAGTCGCGCGCACCGGTTCACCGTGTTCGATGGCAGTCTTGCACAGTTTCAACAACACCTGATTATCGAGCGACTTCTCCAGGCCGTGATCCTGCGGCATCTGGCAATAGCGGCCCACCCCCGGCCCGACCTCCGGCTGATAAAGAATGCTGCTGAAATCCAGCCCGCGCGCCTTCCAATGGTCGATGGCTTTCCGCGGCTCGAGCCGGTCCACGCGCCCGATCATTTCATTGAAAGTGCGGAAGCCCAGTTGGGCCATGAATTCACGCGCCTCCTGCGCGATGAAACGCATGAAATTCACCGCATGAGCCGGATCGCCCGTAAAATTCTTCCGCAGGTGCGGATCCTGCGTGGCCACACCCACCGGGCAAGTATTGAGATGGCAGACCCGCATCATGATGCAGCCGAGGGCCACCAAAGGCGCGGTCGCAAATCCAAACTCTTCCGCGCCCAATAAAGCGGCCACCACCACATCCCGCCCGGTTTTCAACTGGCCATCGGTCTCGACGACGATGCGGCTGCGGAGGTTGTTCAGAACGAGGGTCTGATGGGTTTCGGCCAGGCCCAATTCCCAGGGAACGCCCGCGTGCTTGATGCTGGTTTGCGGAGAGGCGCCCGTCCCGCCGTCGTGACCGCTAATCAGG
>CAZCUL010000263.1:0-12180 GCA_964501475.1 uncultured Verrucomicrobiota bacterium
GTCAGCCGCTCTATTCTTTATGAGAAAGTGCCGGCCGAATATGCCTTCAAGCAGGTGGCGGAGAAATACATGAAGACGCTTAGCGCCATCGATGACGAGTATTTGCGCGAGCGGGCGTCGGACATGCGGGACGTAACGAACCGGATTCTGAACAAGCTTTTGGGGCGTATGGAACCGGCGGACCTGCAGCAGCTCAAGGCCCCCTGCATCATTATCAGCTACGATCTGACGCCATCGACGACCGCGCTTCTGGACAAGAAAATGGTGCTGGGATTCGCCACTGACATTGGAAGCAAGACCTCCCATACCGCCATCATGGCCCGCTCCATGCGCATCCCGGCTGTAGTCGGTTTGCAGGGTGCCAGCCGCGAGCTCAAGACTGGCCAATACGCTCTGTTGGACGGTTTCAACGGCGTCGTCATCATCGATCCCACCGATCAGACCCTCTTCGAGTATGGGCAACTGGTCCGGCGCGAAGTGACGCTGCGGGAGAAGCTGCGCGACAATTACGACCAGCCGGCTGTGACGCTGGACGGAGCCCGGATCATGCTTTCGGCCAATGTGGAGCGTCCCGAAGATACGGAAGCCGTCATTGCCTGCGGAGCGGAAGGAGTGGGCCTGTTCCGAACGGAGTATCTTTTCATCAACCGCGATAAACTGCCCGGTGAAGAAGAGCAGTTTGAGGCTTACCGTAAAGTGGCGGCAGCTCTCAAACCCCAGCCGGTCGTGATTCGGACATTGGACCTGGGGGGAGACAAGTTTCTCTCTCATCTGCAGGTGCCCGTGGAAATGAATCCCTTCCTGGGTTGGCGGGCGATCCGGTTTTGCCTGCAGGAAAAGGACCTGTTCCGGGCGCAGCTTCGCGCCATCCTCCGCGCCAGCATCGAAGGAAATGTGAAGATGATGTATCCCATGATTTCCACGCTGGAAGAACTCAAGGAAGCCAATGCTCTGGTAGATGAGTGCAAGGAGGAGTTGCGCCGCGAAAATGTGGCTTTCGACGAGAGCATGGAGATCGGGGTCATGATCGAAGTCCCGTCGGCCGTAATGGCCGCGGAGAGCCTGGCCAAGCGCGTCAAGTTTTTCAGCATTGGGACCAACGACCTCATTCAGTATTCGCTGGCCGTTGATCGCCTCAACGAAAAGATCGCCTACCTCTACGAGCCGACCAATCCCGCCATTCTCCGGTTGATTCACTTGACGGTGGAAGCCGCCCACCGCAACGGTCTCTGGGTCGGCGTCTGCGGCGAAATGGCCGGCGATCCGGTCATGATTCCGCTCCTCCTCGGTTTGGGCGTGGATGAACTGAGTGTCACGCCGCCCAGCGTTCCTGAGATCAAATATTTGATCCGGCGGTTAAAGCTGGACGAGGCCAAAAAACTGGCGGAGGCGGCCCTGGAGGAGGAGTGCGGTTCTGAAATCCTTGCTCGCTCCCAGGAATATGTGAGACAAATGGCGCCAAGTTTGTTCGAGAATCGCATTCAACCTTGACTTCATGAAAGTGATTATCCTGGCGGCCGGTTACGCCACGCGGCTTTATCCTCTCACGCTCACCCGTCCCAAACCGCTTTTGCCGGTGGCAGCCAAGCCCATGATCGATTACGTGCTGGATAACCTGGCTGGAATCAGCGGCATTGATCGCGTGTATATCGTCACCAACGCGAAATTCGCAGATCAGTTTCAGCGTTGGGCCGACGGCTACGGCGCCGGGAAAACGAAGCTGAATTTTACAATCGTCAACGACGGTTCGACCGATGACAGCAACAAGCTTGGGGCGATTGGCGATCTGCACCTGGTCTTGACCCGTGAGAAGGTCGATGACGACGTCATTGTCGTGGCGGGCGACAATCTTTTTAGCGAGAGCCTTGAGGAATTTGGCCGGTTTGCGCGGCAGAAGAACGCTCCCGTTCTGGCCGTTTACGACGTGGGCAATCTCGAGGAAATCAAGAAATATAACGCTATCACCATCGACGCGGGCGGCAAGATCACTTTCTTCGAGGAAAAACCTCCCAAACCCAGCAGCACAGTCACGGGCATCGCGCTTTACTATTATCCGAGAGCGACCGTGCCGCGGATCGATCAGTACGTTCGGGAAGGAAACAATCCGGACCAGCCCGGGCGGTTTGTTCAATGGCTCTACACGCGCGAGCCGGTTTATACTTGGAACGTCCCCGGAATCTGGTACGACATCGGTTCCAAGGAAGCCCTCGACGAAGCAAACCGGGTCTTCGCGCAAAAGTAATTCCCTGGCGGCCTCTGGGCACGCAACCACCCCCGTGACCTCATCAGAAGCCATCGCGTTGTTGAAACGCTTTCGGGCGGGTCGCGTTTCCCTCGACAAGGTCTTGCACGCGTTTCAGGCCGCTCCCGTGGCCGACCTCGGTTTTGCCAAAGTCGATCTGCACCGCTCCCTCCGAAAGAATTTTCCGGAAGTGATCTATGGCGAAAACAAAACGCCCGCCCAGGTCGCCGCCATCGCGTCGCGCATCATCAAGCGCGATCATCGTCTCCTCGTAACGCGAATCGGACCGGAACACGCCCGGCTCCTGCGCCGTCGTCTCAAGGCAGCGGTTTACCACGAGCTGGCCCGGTGCCTCACGTCTGACCGAAAGCCGGCTCCCAAGCGTCCGGGAACCATCGCCGTTCTCGCGGCCGGTACTGGCGATTTGCCCGTGGCTGAAGAGGCCGCTGTCACCGCGGATATCATGGGAAATTCCGTCGAGCGGATTTACGATGTGGGAGTTGCCGGATTGCACCGCCTCCTGGATCGCCTGGAGGATGTGCAGCGCGCGAACGTGGTCATCGCCGTCGCCGGCATGGAAGGAGCCTTGCCCAGCGTCGTGGCCGGTCTGGTGAGCAAGCCCATTATTGCTCTGCCCACCAGCGTCGGTTACGGAGCCAGTTTTGGCGGCCTGGCGTCGTTGCTGGCCATGCTCAACAGTTGCGGCAGCGGCTTGACCGTGGTTAACATCAACAACGGGTTCGGCGCCGGCTACGCCGCCAGTCAAATCAACGCTCTCGCAGCCGGCGAGCTCAGATGAAGACACTTTACCTCGACATCTTCAGCGGCATGAGCGGCGATATGTTCATTGGCGCCATGATCGACCTGGGCGTGGATATGGCGCGTCTGGAGCAGGAGCTCTCGAAACTTGGCCTGGGCGGCTACCATTTGCATGTGCGGCGCGCGTTTAAAGCCAGCATCGAGGGCGTCAAATTCGATGTGCACATGGAACCCGGTGCGGCGGAAGGGACCCACGCTCACAAGCATGGTGGGGCGAGCCACGGGCATGATCATCACGATCCCGCCGAACACGCAAAATCAGGGGCAGACGCGCCCAAGCCTTTCCGGGAAACGGCGGCGCAGTCCGGCCAGGGCCACAGCCATCCTCATTCCCATGTGCACGAACATGAGCATACCCACGCTGATGGAACGCAGCACAGCCACCCGCACGGTCACGTGCATGCACATGAGCATTCTCACCCGCTTGAGGAAGAACACCATCACGAACATGGCCGCAGCTTTGCCGACATTCAGCGACTGGTCGAGTCCAGCGCGCTCTCCGAATGGGTGAAGGAGAAAACCATGTCCGTCTTCCGGCGCGTCGCGGTCGCGGAAGGCAGAATCCATGGCCAGTCGCCCGAGCAGGTCCACTTTCACGAAGTGGGTGCCCTCGATTCGATTGTGGACATCGTGGGCGCCTGCGTTTGCCTGGAAATGCTGAGCAAACCGCGCGTCCTGGCCGGGCCGGTCGTCGAAGGATGCGGCTGGGTGGATTGCGCTCATGGCCGTTTCCCCGTTCCTGCCCCTGCAACCCTTGAGATTCTGGGCGCGCGCCGCATCCCGTTGAGCCAATGCGACGAGCCGCAGGAACTGCTGACGCCGACCGGCGCGGCCCTGCTGGCGGAGTTCGTGGAGAGCTTTGCGCCCATGCAGAACCTGGTCGCCGCAAGAATCGGTTACGGCCTGGGCACACGCGATAATCGCACCCGCCCAAATGTTCTGCGGGCCGTTCTCAGCGACGAAACGGCCGGGGCGGCCCACGATTGGGAAGCGGACACGGTTGCGGTCCTTGAGACGAACCTGGACGATATCAACGCGGAGATTCTCGGACATTTCGTCGAGCGGGCACTTCAGGCGGGCGCCCTGGATGTCTTTCACATTCCGGTCCAGATGAAGAAAAATCGCCCCGGGGTGTTGTTGACTGTTCTTTGCCGGCTGGCCGATGCTGAGCAGCTTTCGGAATTAATCCTGAGCGAGACCAGTGCCTTTGGAGTGCGCTGCACACGCGCCGAACGACGCAAGCTAAAACGCGAATCGGCAACTGTTCACACTCCTTTCGGCGAAATCGTCGTCAAGATCGGGAGGTTGAATGGAAAACCGCTCCAAGTGGCCCCCGAGTTCGAATCCTGCCGCAAGGCTGCCGATCAAGGCGCCGTTCCGCTCAAGCTGGTTTACGACGCGGCCCTCCGCGCCGCCCACGAGGCTTTATGATCGATTCGGAGCTGCTTTCGAAACTCTGTTGCCCGGAAACGCACCAGCCGCTGCGCCTGGCCGAACCCAGCCTGATTGAGAGCCTCAATCGCAAAGTCGCATCCGGCGAGTTGACGAATCGCGCCGGCCAGAAGATTCAGGAACAATTCGAGGCGGGTCTGATTCGAGAGGACGGTCTTTATCTTTACCCAGTTCGCAGAAACATCCCGATCATGCTCGTTAGCGAGGCCGTTCCGCTTTCATCCGGCTCGACCTAACACAACAAGGCTACCCCGGCGCACTCGTCGGCGGTTGCCGGCGTCTCGCTGCGCCTTTGTAACCCGCGGCGACGAGGGCGCTGAACACCAGGTGAGTCAACACAAGGGGGGTGGCGGCCGTCGAACCTGCTGCAATTGAATTCGTCCCAAAGATCTCTGGAGGGAAAAGCGGGGGCAGTCTGCAATCCTTCGCGGAAACGCCGTTCAGAACGCGGCAAGCGCCCGGGAAAGGCGAAGCCGTCCGACCGTGAATCGGAACGGACGAAGTCCCGCCTTCAGGCGCCGGCCACGCCCTCGAGAAGGCGACAGGTCCACCGGCTGAAGCCGGGACTCATGCGGTGGGGAAGATTCAGCAGGGCGGAAAGTATGGAGTCCCCCTTCAGGCGGAGGGGCGGACACAGAACCGGCATTGGATGCCTGAAAATCCTTCCGAGTTATGCGGAACCCGTCAATGGCTTCAGATCCGCGCGCACCGCTTCATAACTCGTCGAGTAAGTCAACACGCGCGGGTCCGGCTCGGTTCCCCAGATCCGACACGCATGCTGGTATAAATCCGGCCACCAGTTCCGATGCTGCGTCTTGCCTTCCCGTTTCCACTCCGCCCATCCCATCAGTACGCGCGACCAGCATTCGTCCCCGTAGCGAACCGCTTCCTGCGGGTTAGTGAACTCTTTCAAATACCAATCGCGGCCAATGCGAGCGTGCAGCACTTCATCCGCCCAATCGTAATCCTGGAACAGCGCCGAAAGACGGTTGCGCGAAGCCCGCCCGATCTCCCACTCGTAACGCTTGCCATTCCGCGGCATCAATCCTTGTTCGATGAAGTAAAGCACCGCGTGCCGCTCGATCGGCCTCAACTGCGTGTTCAATGCCAGCGACCAGGTGAAGTTCACCATCACTTCCTTCGGCCAATCGATGCCCAGGCAAGCGAAACCCACCTCGCCCATCATCGCATGCCGGGCCTCATCCCAAAGTTGCCGCGTCAGATCGCGATAATAACTCCACGGCTTCCCTGCCGTCTCCATGATGATGCTCGCCATCATTTCCGGCACGTCGATCTCGCGGAGCCGCTTGTAAAACATCATCAGGGTCTTCGCATCCGGTGAAATGTCCGGCTCGTAAAGAAAGACCTCCGCATTCACACCCATGTTGTAGGGATCTGGAAAGCGCCCGTCCCGCCGCGGCACACCGTCGAACTTGAACCGCTCCCTGGAATGATGGCGCTCGATGGGCGTTTCGCTTGCCGGATCGGCCCCGTGCAGTCCGCCGGCGGCCGCCAAACAAGCCTCCAACAGGCGCGCCCCCGCCTGAAACTGATCCCGTTCTTTCTCATTCACCAACGCCGCAACCGCCCCCTGGCCAAACCGGATCATCTCCTCCAGCTCCAACAAGGCAAAGCGGCATAGGCGCACCGATGGATGATCCGCCAAATGATTCGTATCTGCCAAATGCCGTTCCAGGGCTGCCTGGAGCGCCGGAAGCGCCTTTTCATAGAGACTGAACGTCAACTCCTCCGTTCCAGGCGCAGCGAGAATCTCATCGAAGAAAATCTCGAGGGCCGGATGTGGAACCTCCTCCAAACCGAGAGGCGGTTCCCGCATTTCGGCCACGCGCGCGCGCAAGGCCGTGGCATGCTCGGCGCACAAATGCGAGTGCAGACTGAATCCGGACTTGAGCTCGTAAATGGGCTCCGCCGTCAAGCGCGCCGTGAAAATCTGGTGCAGGCGCTTGAATGCATAATGATAGCGCTTTAACCGGGCGACGCACTGCTCGACAGACAAGCCCGGCTTCATTGCTTCTTCCATCGAGCAAACGCCCGCCAAAGACGGCAAATCCCGGTAAGACCGATAAGGCTTCATGATGATCGACCATACTGAAAAGCTCAAAAAGCGGAAGTTCGAAGTTGACGGACAAAGCGCACCTTCCCCAGCCGCTTGCCACTGATTCACTGATTACTGATGACTTGCCCTTCCTGCACCTGCCGGAGCGCCTCGAACAAGACAACCGCCACACAGTTCGACAGATTCAACGACCGCGCCTGCGGATTGAGCATCGGAATCTGCACCCAGCAGTCACGATGCGCCGCCAACAGCGCCTTCGGCAACCCGGCTGTCTCCCGTCCAAATACCAGATAGTCATCCGGCCTGTACCGGACTTCGGTGTAAATGTGCGGCCCCCCCGCTTCGACCAGCCACAGTCTGGCCGAGGCGGGCAACCCGCGCTGAAAGTCATCCCAGCTTTTCCAGCGCAGCCATTCGACTTGTTTCCAATAATCCATTCCCGCCCGCTTCAGCTCCTTGTCATCGAGGCGAAAGCCGAGCGGCTCGATCAGGTGCAACCGGCTGCGAGTCGCCGCGCAGAGGCGCGCCACATTTCCGGTGTTCGGCGGAATCTCCGGCTCAAGCAGAACAACTTCCATTCGCCCGGAATCTAACCAGGCTCCGCTTAAAGGAACAGCGGGAATGACAAACCAGGGACCGCCAGCCGCCAGGAGTTCGCCGCTACCCGTATTTCCGGATAAAGCCCTTGATGTCTGACGACAACAACAGCGGCATCGCTTCCGCAATTTTTTCACGGGGCCAGTTCCACCAGGCGATCCTCTGGAGCGCGGCGATTTCTGCTTCGTCGAAACGATACCGAATCAGCCGGGCGGGATTGCCGCCGACGATTGCGTAGGGCGACACATGTTTTGCGACCACGCTACGCGCGCCAATAACCGCTCCATCACCAATTGTGACACCGGACAAAATGAGCGCGTCGCGGCCGATCCATACGTCGTTGCCAATCCTTACCTCGCCCTTGCTGCGGGGGTGCCCCCGACAATCCTTCGCCTCTGAAAAAAAGCCGCCCATCGGGAAGGTCGTCACCCAATCAGTGCGATGTTCGCCATCGAGGATCATCACCACTCCATCCGCAATCGAACAGAAGGCGCCAATGCTCAGCATCGATTCCGCACTCCAAGCCAGAATTTCCGGATCGCCGTAGGTATATGGTCCGATGGCATATCCCGCGTAACGTTCTTTGCGGGCCATCTGCGCGGAGGTCTGACGCGTCACCGGACGGCCCGTCAACGCTCGCTTGATTTTATAGAGCGTCTCGGCCACTGAAGATTCCTGAATGGCGCGTCGTTTCACGGGGAACGGGTTCTTAGCGGAATTCCTTCCGAATCTTTCCGATTACCGGGTGTCTTAAAAGCTTCAACAGCAAGGCGCACCCCTCGATCATGTCGCGACGGTCCGTCCGATAGAGCGAGCTGCCATTCCCCTCTTAACCGGGGAAAAATCGCTTCTCTGCAAATGCGGCGGTTCCACTTCGTCACCCTTTGACCGTTCGGCAACGTGACGTTTCTCCAACTGCCGATTTGGAGCCGCCGCATACCTTTTCGTAAATCTCTGCCACCTGCCTGGCGTGTCGCTGCATGGAAAGATACGGCCGCAGTTTTAACGCATGGCCAGACATTTTCGCCCGGACAGCAGGCGGAAGTAAGCGCGCCAACGCATCCGCAATCTGATCGATCGCATCCGGCGCATCCACCACGAAACCGTGTTCTCCGTTCCGAATCGCGTCGGCAGAGCCATCGAATCGAGTGGCGATGCACGGGAGGCCAAGGGAAAGAGCTTCCAAAATCGTGCGCGAGCAAGGGTCATAATAGCTGGGCAACACACAGACATCCGCCGCCAGATACAACCGCCAGGCCTCCTGGCGTGAGCCCAGAAACCGGGTCCGGTCCGCTATCCCGAGGCGGCGGGCGTATCGGGCGTAGGAATCGAAGCGATCTTTCCCTGCCACCAGCAATTGCCATTGGCCGGCCGCCGGCCGCGCCAGTGCTTCCAACGCGTGCACCAATCCCTTGCGCCGAAAATTATGCCCTGCGAAAAGGGCCGCAGGAGTCTCTTCGCTTAGGCCGAGTTCCTTGCGCAGGCGTGCCCGAATGACGGACCGTTCTTCCAGATTCGGCAAGGGCACGGTCACGCCATTGAAGACCTCAAACATTCGCTCGGAAGGAATGGAGTAAGCGCTCTCCACCTGGCGCCGCATATAGCTGCTCAGAGCCGCCACAAAGGGCGGCAGAGATTCAGTAAGGAGACGCCGCTCCAGCGCGCGCAATAATTGAAATTTAGCATCGAACACCGCCGCAAATCTTCGAACGACCCGACCCAACCCTGTTCGCCGGACGGCAATCGTGCGCGCCAATGACTCGTCCATCACTGCGCTGCGCGGTTGGTAAAGATCGCAAGCCAGGCAAGGCGTGATGGCATGAACAACGTCCACAGGCGCATTGGCCAGAGCCTGGTGAGCCGACGCGACAAACCGGCCGTATTGCCGGGCACGAGTCCGACCATGCACGCCGAGAATCTCAACCGGTCCGCCAGAAAAGCCCGCGGCCGCGGTCTGCGTGAGGACTTTTGCATCGATTCCCAACGCCCGGATTTCAGCGAGGAACTCGGAGGCCGATCTTTCCATGCCGCCGCGCCGCGGATCGAGATGTTCAACGAGCAAGGCCACTTTCATTGGCTTGAGGCTTCAGGACGAATTTTATCCGCGGCTCTTCGCGCCTGGCGATCCGATTGGATTTGCGCTGCACGCGCCGGAGCAACCGGCGGTCAGGAGGAGCGAATTTCTCCCCGAGATAGAGCCTGGCGAATCGCAGCCGTGTAAAGGGCTGGATGTTTTCCGCCATGGCCGAGTAGTTAAGCTGGGCCAGGTCTTTGAGTTGCCAGCGCAGCTTGCGCCAGCGCGGGCGAAAGGCCCGCTGCAAATCGATCAGCGAAAGCTGGAAACCTTCCAGGCGCTCGTTGACGAAGAGGTGGCACAAATAAAGGTCCCGGTGCCGCCATCCCATGCGATGGAATTGCCGCACCAAAGCAGCGATCTGCAAAAGCAATTCCCGCTTTCTCCTTCGTCCCTCGACTGTCGTGTGAGCAGGGTGTTCCTGGAGCCAAAGGGACAGCGGTTTGCCTGGCACAGCGGAAAGCACTACAAAACTGGACCGCTGCAACCGTCCGTTTTGCTTCCAGCCCCAGGCGACCGGCTCCGGCACGGGGATGCCCCCATCCTGCAACGAGGCGGCTACGCGCATTTCATGTTCGCCGGCGGTGCGCGCTTTTCCTCCTTCCAGGAATCGCAGGCAGCGCTCAAAAAACCTCCCTTTTCCGAAGCGTTTTAAATAAACCGGACGGGATACCCCACCTTGCTCAAGTTGGAGGCGAGCGCGGTAACGTGTCCCCAAACCCGGCTTCGTCAACGGTTCGCCGGCTACCTTAAAAAAATCCTCAAGGCACTTCAAACCAATCGCTTCGAATGCTTCGGCAAACTCCGCTTGCACGGCTCCATGACCCCGGGGTCCGCTCCCCGGCAGAGTCACCCAGGTGCCGGCACGAATCCCCGGTCTGAAAGCTGCCTTATCGGGCACGGCCGAAACTTGCATTTGCAAAAAACCCTACCAAAACATACGCCCGCTACGAAAGAAGATGTTTCCGCGGCTTCCGCGGCGCCGGTTCCAGCGAGTAAGTTCAGGATAGTCGCGTATCTATTAAGGCGGGTTGGGCGGCGGGATAGCTTCTTCAGACCGGTTCTCCGAAGAAAAAGCCAGCAGGAATTGACGAAGAAAGGAAAGGAACACTTCGCCGGCAATCGCGTTGTGGCTCGGGATGATGTCGTCATCAACCGAGACCACGAATAGCGGCATGTTCGGCGTCGTTCCGGGATAAGGGTCCAGAATCGATTCCCGGAAAACAAATCTCTGTGCTTCTGCTGGAGACACAGGCGCAGCCGCCGCCAGCGCCCGCTGCGCTTGCAGGGCGGCGACATTGCTGGATTCTGAAGCCGCCTGTTGGACCGTCAATTCGCCTTCTGGACTGGGACGCGCCGTCACGCGCGCTTCCTCCCCCTCGGGCTGCGGCCGGGGATAAAGCCGGTGAGTCATCAGCGGCTCGTAATGCCCGATGGCCGTTCGGTTGGCTCGCGCTTGTTCGCCGTTTCGATGTTTGTCCAACACGGTCGAAATCCATCGTCCGACCGGAAACCAGTTCTTGACCGGGCGATCCTTTTCCGAGCTGAAGATGGTGAGGTTCAACGGCTGATTCGGAAAGTATCCGAATGCTTCGCCGTAGGCGTCAGCCACATCGCGGAGCACTTGGTAACGCGCCGCCTCGAAAGCAGGGTTGATCAGCACGACCAGATCGCCAAAACCGCTCGGAGGCACCGCCTGACCCGAGGCGTCTCGGCTTTGCACAAATCGATGGATCAGGGTGGGCGCCAGCGCCGAGAAGACGGCGGCGCCTCCGAAGCTGTGCCCGACGACTATCAGCCAAGTGCCTTCCGGGCGACGGCGCCTGCTTTCGTTTCGAAAATCCTCCAGGCGCATCAACACCTCGCTGATCGCGCCCCGGCCGACCTCGTGAGCGGTGCTTTTGCGGTCCCAAAAACTGAATTCTTTCAGCACCCGGGGTTTTATGGACAAACCGCGCCACCCGATGTAAACGCCCGCAACCCGCCGGGGCGCACGCTTCCGCTCCTTACTAAGCTCCTGCTCGACCTCGTGGAGGCTGGCCAAATTGTGCCGGAACATTTCCACATTGCCGTCGTCGTGTCGGGCGTTGTGTTTCCAGCCGTGAACGAAGACCAGCAGAAGCAGCGGTTGTTCTTTGTCTTCCTCCTCCAGTTTGGACAGGACGGTCTCCAATTGCGGCCGCGTCCAGAGCCAACCCTGATCATCCAACTCGATGAACCCCAGGGTGTAGGCATCGGTTTCTTCGATCACGCTGCCGGCACAACTTACGTGAGGGCCGCTCGGCGTGCATTCCCCAAAACAGGTCCGGTAAGGCCGGTGGGCAGCGCAGGCGGTCAGATAGAGCAATGCACTCCCAATAGCCAAAAGCCGCGCCATCCGTGGGCGCGAGGGCGAACGCTGGGATTTGGAAGCGAATCGAGGCCATGAACTAGAAGAAGAGGCTCTGGAGCGCGCCGGCAGAGCGTAGCGGCGACGGCGCTTTCGCTCCGGCTTCTGCAGCGACCGACAAAGCCAAAGCGGTGTCGCTCCCGCTGTGGCGGGATTGCCACCGCAGTCCAAATTGAGCCCCATCGAAGCACGGTTCATGGAGAGAGCTTCGATGACCTCGGAATCGCACATTGTGAGCATGAACCCTGCGGTTCGGTCGGACCGCGGCTCTCCTGAGCGGCAGCGGCTTGAAAGCGACCAACGCGCTCGTTCTCCCAAAGGCACTGTTGCGGCCAGAGCGCTGCGGGCCAGAGGCCCGCGCCGGGCCGGATCAGGGTAGGGACGGCGCGCTGCGCCGCCAGCGCCGCGTTCAGCGGCGCAGCCATTCCGCCCGCTGCGGCGCGGGCGGGGACATCGCAGCGCGATGTCCTGCGCGATGTCCCTACCAGTTTCATGGAGAGAATTGCTGGCTCAACCCTTTCCGTTGCCGC
>CAZCUL010000264.1:0-6564 GCA_964501475.1 uncultured Verrucomicrobiota bacterium
CCGGCCGCTCCGCTCTTACGAGCAAATCAATTTGCTCGGCTTCGTAATGCTGTTCCAGTATCTCAACCTTTGAAGGCTCTCGGGCAGAGACGACTTCTGAGGCGTTTGCTGGGAGATAAACTTCTCGCCGTGGATTGAATTCCGTTCTTAGCAAAGCCTGGAGCGTCCCGTCTCGATTCTCAAACACGGGAAGCTGGCCCGCGCTGATCAGTGGCATCCAGAACTCACGCTCATTCCAACCAAAGAGCGCCTTATCTGAACTGATCCGTGAAACACCGAGAAAGTCCGGCAAATGTCCACTTCCAGTGATGACGTCTTGAGCCGCCAAAGAGCTCACCTCTTTCTCTTCGCGGACGTAGAGTGAGTAGAATCCGCCAACTTGCGGCATTCCTTCGATCAGATTGCAGTTCATGAACGATGCCAGCCGCACCCCAGTGCAGTACTCAAAACTGTCTGCCGTGGCCGCATAATCCAGGAACCCTTGCATCGCTGGACTGACCATTACTCGGGACCGGCCCCACGAAACGGATAACTTTTCTTGCAATCCAATTGGGCGCAGAGCTTGCGTTTGCACGGTCGGGTTCTGCCGCGGAGCGTGCGTTGCCCCATCGATCCCAAGAGTCAGCAGCACCCCAAAGCCCGCCACCCCCCGCCACCATGCATTGCCACCTCGAAGATAGAAAACCGCCAGTACGAAGACTCCCACTAAAATACCGACTCGGCTGATCGCGTTCTTCCAAACAACGCTCCATGGATCCCCCGGGAAGGGCCACCGCCACGCCACCCACAGGACCAATGCAATCAGACATGCGATTGCCACCGCAACCTTCACAAGGTCCCGCCGGGCATGGCGCCAACCGGCTCGCTGAAGCCACTCGACGGCGCAGCCGGCGAGTAGTGGAATCGCAAAGATCGTCAACACGATGAACTTTATTGGAAAGCGGGCCAGGCCGACGGGAGGAGCCGCCTGGCGGAACCAGTTGTAGAGCCCTCCTGCACTGCCCAACGCCAGGAAGAGCCCAGCAACGGCGACGGCGGCCAAAACCCGAACCCGCAAAGTCCGCACCCGCCACACAGCAATCAAAGCCAGGGCCGTGACGCCAATAGCCATGTAGTAAGAGGAAGTCCATTGCTGTTCATCCTGGGAAAAGACCCCGGTAACCGAGGGCGTCATGCGAAACAGCGGAACGAAAAAGTTTGCCCATCCCCAGGGCGGCATCGCCCAGTCTTCAGTGCCGAATTTGGCATCCCGATGTGAATGCGCGAGCAAGTCCAGGAAAGGCAGCAACTGCGCCGCACTCAGACAAAAGACCAACCCAATCAATGCACCCGTCCGAAGGACTACTTGCCTGCGCGAGCCTTCCCTTCGGACCCAAGCAGCGCACGCCATAATCAGCACGATCAACCACGTGAAAAGGATTACTTCTGGCGCACCGGTCAACATTTGCGCAGCACCTGCCAGCGCTGCGGGGCAAACTGCTCGCCAGGTGCGTTCCCGAGCCCGTTCGGCCAGCCATACCACCCATGGCATCCAGGCCAAAGCCGCGATGTTATTCGGCCACATCAAGGCATGGAGGGTGAGCCCGTTCCAGGCAAACGCTAAACCGGCCACGCTGGCGGCAAAGCGGTTTCCCGTCCAATGCTCCGCCAGCTTGTGCATTCCCACGCCAGCGATCACCACATGGAGAAGCACAAACAGATTCAGAGACCATGGCAGCGGAAGGAGAAGGTAGATCAGTGAAAATGGGTACAATACCATCGTGTTCCACTGCGCCAGGAACGGCAGCCCGCAATTGTTCAGCGGGTTCCACAGAGGAATTTCGCCATCCCAGAATCGCTCTCGGTGATAGTGCGCCAGCGGGTAGCCAAATAATCCAAAGTCTCTATAGAAAAACGAGTGGCTTCCAAGAATAACCTCCGGATATAGCATCAACAGCAAAAGGCTTATCACGCAAGCCAGCCGTCCGGCAGTAAACAAACCCTCGCCCGGCGGCGAACAGGAAACAGAAGTCTCTTTACTCATTGGCCTCCCGTCGCGGTCTTGACCGCTCGCTTAAGGCCCTTGCTGGCATGGACACATCCAATTCCGCAACTCAAGAGCACAAGAGCAGAAACGATGGCGCCGCCTGAAAAGGCCCGGTCATTATAGGAAAGGCGAAGTTGATGCCGTCCCGTGGGCACTTCCACCGCCTGAAAGGCGTGGTTGGCTCGCCACACTTTTGTCTCGACCCCATCGACAGAGGCGCGCCAACAGGGGTAATGCGCCTGCGCGATGACTACCACGGCAGGTTTCGCCGATTCGACAACACAAGAAACCTCGTTTGCGCGAAACCTCGGGATACTAAGAGAAACGTCTGCCTGGCCTTTCGCCCGTAGCGTCGCTTTCGCTTCCACCGGCAAGTAAACCACCTTCCGAGGGTCGAACGAGTTGTTCTGCCATGCGCTGATTATTTCACCGGGCTGCGCAAATCGAGGTTCTTGCCCGGCAGTGATGAGCGGCATTGACCCGTCACGATTCGCCCACTCCATGCTATTCTCAGAGGCCGCAACACGGCTCACCGCAAGAAAGTCGAGTAATTCATCCGGCTGTCCCGAAAATACAGGATACAACAAGGAAATAATCTCCTCGGCCTCCCTTACATAGAGCGCATAGGAACCATTGAGCTTAGCTATCTTGTCCAGCAAATTGCAGTTCCCGAACAACGCCACCCGCCGCCCCAAATAGTCTGCCGCCGTATCATCAACGGCCCGGTGCCTCATCGTAGCCAAAGATTCCGGCGCAACCATCGCCCTCGAAAATTCTTCGTTCGTGACCGCGGAATCGACAAGTGCGCGAACCAGGCCCGGCTCATACACTGAAAGTGGAACTGTGGGGCTGAGGTTGGGCGCATGACTCCGAATGTCGGACCATAAAAGCAGCAACAGGGCACAACCCGGAATCCAAACCGGCACTTTGACAATTCGAGAACAAAGAAAGATCAACCCGCCTCCGCCGCCCATCAAAGCCAGGAGACGCCAAAACTCATTTGGCGCGCTGCCGCGCGAACTCCCGGGCGATAAAGGAAACTCCCGCTCAAACCACCACAAGCCGAATGCCGTGATCGTGATTAACACTGCCGCTGCCCCAAACCCCCATCGCTCGGACTTCGACTGCATCGAAGGCGCCGACCGAAAGCGGGCCACTCCGTAGGCTGCCAACAGTGGCAGGGCAAAGATGACCGGAATGACAAACTTGACTGGGAAACGGATCAATCCAATCTGCGGGATCAGCTTTCGCACCCAGCCGAAGAGGGGGCCGGATTCTCCCAATGCCATGATCAGCGAAATCAGCGTCAACGTCGTGAGCACGGTGACCCTCCGGTCGCGGACGCGCACGGCCCCCCACAGCGCCAGCGAGAGCACGATGATCCCGGGATAATAGGAGCACAGCCAATGTTGCCCTGGCTGGACAAATACGCCGTGAAATGACTGATATGTATGAAAGAGAGGCATCACAAGATTTGCCCAGCCCGTTCCGGGCATCGCCCATTCGCCATCGCCGAAGTCAAGACCTCGTTGCGAATGATTCAGCAATTCCCAAAATGGCCAAAGCTGCACTGCGGCCAATCCCACGGCGCCTCCGATACACGCACCCCAACGCCCCACCTGCCTCCAATACACCGTCAGGCCCCGCCGGTTAAACCGGAACGATTCCGCCAGCATGAGCGCACCTGCAATCAGCCAGGTAAATGCGATGATCTCCGGAGCGCCCGCCAACATCTGCATTCCGCCGAGAAAGACCGCGATGATCAGACTCCGGCCTCCTTCAACGCTCCCGCGGCTCACCGCCAGAATCAACCACGGCATCCATGCGTAAGCAGCGGTGTTGTTCGGCCACGTCAATGCGTGCCAGGCAAAGCCATTGAACGCAAAGGCAATTCCAGCTACCGCTCCGGCGAACGCATTGCCGGTCCAATGCCGGGCCAAGTAGAACATTCCGATCCCGCCCGCATAGAGATGCGCCAGGCAGAACACCCCCAACGCCCAAGGCAACGGGAGCAGCAGATAAATGAGCGCGCCGGGATACAAAGTCATGGTGTTCCACTGCGCGAGAAAGGGCAGGCCGCAATTGTTCAGGGGATTCCAAAGTGGTAATTCGCCGCTCCAGAAGGATTCCCGGTGGAAGTAGGCCAGCGGATATCCAAAAATCCCGTAATCGCGATAGAAAAAGGTCTGCTGGCCCAGAACTACGTCAGGAAATGCCGCGAAGACGAGCACGGCGAGGAAAAGTGCAAACCGCGCCGGCGTGCACCAATGATCGCTTCTGGCCGCTGGCATATTCATTTTAACACGGTTTCACCGAACTTCGTCGCCGCCAGGCCAGCCAGGCGCCCGCGCAAAGCAGGAGAGTGCACGCGGAAACAACAAAGCCCGTCTTCCAAACCCAATCGTCATAAATGAGCTCGACTCTGACTCGGCCGGCGGGAATCTCCACCGCCTGGAAAGCATAATTGGCGCGCAGGAGCGGGACTGGTTTTCCGTTAACCCGCGCCTTCCAGCGGTGAAAGTACGCTTGCGCGATCGTAACGATGCTGGGTTTGGCGGCCTCAACCTCGATTTCAATTTCATGAGCGCTCGCGCGCCGAGACAAGAAATGGACCTGCGCGTCGCCCTTTGCGATCACCTTGCCCTGGGCCGTTGCTGGCAAGTACACCACCTCTCGCGGTTGAAAGGAGGGTTGCAAGAGCGCCTCCTTGATTTGGGCGTCGGAACCGAAAATCGGACGCTGCCCCCCGAAAATCATTGGCATCGCCGTAGGGCGCGCGTTCCAGTCAAACAGGCTTTCCCGTGTATTCATGTGCGAAACGGCCATGAAGTCGAGCAGCGGGCCGTAGTCCGGATTGTCCTCGGCGTAGAGATGTCCGATCAGTTCCGCTTCTTCCCGAAAATAGAGCGAGTAAAAACCATTCACCTTGGGGACAGCTTCGAGCAGGTTCAAATTGCAGAAAAGCGCGACCCGGCGTGAAGGAATGGCTTTTATCGGATCTGAGATGTAGGAAAAACGCAGTTCATGCTGAGCCGCAGCGCCAATCATTGCTCGGGAAGATCCATGAGCAGGCGCTGGGTTCTGAGGCAACATCTCCGCCACAATGCCTCGATCGTAAACCCAACGTTCCACTGTTGGACTGAGACGGGGCGCGTGAGTCATGACATCCAGCCATACGCTAAAGAGCAAACCTGCCGTCAGGACGAGTTGTGGACGCCCAGCCGGCACCCGCGGGAGCAAAGCCAAAAGGCCCACCGCGATGACCAGGAATAGCAGCCGCCACAATGCGTTCCCGAACGTTGTCGTCCATTGCACTTCAGCCAGAGGAAAGAGCCAGGCGCCAGCCAGAATGACTCCCACGGCAACCACGATGACCAAAGGCATGATCCAAGGCACGGCATTGCCTTTTGGGGTCGGCGCCGACGACCGGTCTAAAATCCACTTCAGCCCGAATGCCGCCAACAGTGGCAATACGAACGCCGCCAGAATAACGAACTTGATGGGATAACGCAGAAACCCGCCGATCGGGATCACCGCTTGAAGTGCGCGGTAAATAATTCCCTGGTCGCCCAGCGCCAGTATCAAGGCTCCCAAAAGCGATCCGGTCAAAAGCCAAACACGCCACGTCCGCACGCGACACATTGCGAAACCTGCCAACAGAACCGTGGAGATTCCCAGGTAGTACGAATGCGTCCAGTTCTGGCCTGTTTGGCTATAAACGCCATGAGCCCCTTCAAAGCAGCCGTTCAACGGAACGAAAAAATTGGTGACGCCCCACCAGGGCATCGACCAGCGCGAATCCGCATAAGTCCGGTTGCGCTGCGAATGGATGAGCATGTCCATAAGCGGCAGCATCTGAACCGCCGTCAGTCCCGCAACAATCAGACTCACTGCGAGCACCCGCCGGATCAGGACGGCGCGGGGAATTTCGCTTCGAAAGAGGTGGACGCCCCACAGGGCGGCAGTGAAAGCCCAGGTAAGCAGGATTACTTCGGGAGCCCCGGCCAGGACTTGCATAGCTCCGGCCAAGCCGGCGAGAAGCAAGCCCCCGCCACCTTCGCGCCATGCCCGTTCGGCAAGCAGAACGACCCATGGCATCCAGCCCAGCGCCGCAATGTTGTTGGGCCACATCAGGCAATTCAGGCTCAGTCCGTTGAAGGCGAACACCAGACCGGCAAAGGCGGCCGCCGCGTTGTCTTGAGTCCATCGGCGCGCCAAAAAGTACATACCGATCCCAGCCAGATAGAGGTGGACGATGCAGAACACGCCCAAGGACCAGGACAAGGGAAAGGAGAGGTAAATCAAGGATAACGGGTAGCAAGTAAGCGTATTCCACTGCGCCAGGAAGGGCAGTCCGCAATTGTTGAACGGGTTCCAAAGCGGAACTTCGCCCCGCCAAAAGCACTCGCGATGATAATGCGCCAGCGGATAACCGAACAAAGCAAAGTCACGGAAGAAGAACGTCCGGCTGCCAAGAATCACGTCTGGAAAAGCAGCAAATAAAAGGACTCCCAGCAGCACCGCAAACCGAATAGGCG
>CAZCUL010000265.1:0-8047 GCA_964501475.1 uncultured Verrucomicrobiota bacterium
GTTTCCCCTGCCACCGCTTGCAGCGGCCCCATCCGCTTCAACACCGCCGTAATCACATAGACGGTGGCCAGCGTTAGCCAGACGCTGCCGGCAAAGTAATAGACGCCATACATCGTGGAAAACCAATGATGCTCCAGCGCCTTCATCCACATGATGGCGGCAAAAGACAGCGTCAACGCGAATAAGAAAACGCCGATGGCGGCGTAAACCCGCATGTGGCGCGTGCATTCCACAGCTCCTGTCGTGTCCTGCCGAATCGACCACTTCCGAAGCCCGCCTGAAAGAATCCACCAGGCAGCGAAACAAATCGCCGCCACCACATAAAACATCGGAATGGTAAAGAGCGGCAGCTTGGCGTGGAGCGCATGATCGGTGTGCGGGTCTGCCGTCATCCACGGATAAATCAGTTTGGCCGTGAGCGCGATGGGAATGAAGAGGAGCAACATCACCGGCGCCAGATAAGCGATATGCTCGTTGATCCGCCGGATCGGGACCGACCAACTCGCGTCGAAGAGGTGATGCACGATCACTAGAAACAAGCCGCCCAGACAAATGCTCAGAAAGAACATGAAGGAGAGCAGCCAGGAATAGGCGAACTGCTTTGTATCGACGAACCCGCCCACCAAGGCGAGAAGGCCGCCCACGACGATGAGAATGGCCGGCACCTTGCGCCATTTATCGAGATTGAGCGGTTGCGCCGGCTCAGAACCAGGGTGCGTGGTCATAAGCAATTTGTCTCGACGTCAAACATTCCGTTATTGTCCAAATCGGGTTCGCTCCGCTTCCGGCACTTCGCCCACAGTCCCCAGACGCGCCCGTTGCAACGCCCGGACATAGGCAACGATCGCCCACCGATCCTCAATCGCGATCTGGCCTCCGTAAGGACCCATCAGAACCTTGCCGTAAGTGATGGTGTTGAAGATTTCGCCATCAGGCATGCTCACGATGCGCGGATCGTGCAGGTTGGCGATAACGGTCATGCCGAACTTTTTGGTCACGCCGTTTCCATCGGCCTGCGCACCATGGCAGGGCGTACAAAAAATCTGATACCGCTCCTGCCCGCGCAACATCAGTTTCTCGGCCAGGGGCAAGGGAATGATTTCAACGAAGTTCGTCGTCCCCGGCACACGCCCGGTGTTTTCAGGCGAACTTTGATAAGGTTCGCCCCGCGCGATCGTGCCCGGCACCGGCAGGCGCGAGCTGCGGCTGTCTTCGAAGAAGGCGTATCTGGCTTGCGGACGCAGTTTTGGCTGGCGGTCCATGTCTGGAAAAACTTCGACGGGCGGCTCGCGCGTGATGTCCCCCCGTTTCCCGGCAATGAGCATGACCGCGAGCACCGCCAGACCGAAAATGAGCAGAAAGTAGCGCATCAATCCCTCACTTCCTCGATGTGTTTGCTGCCAAGCGATTCGAGCAGATTGCGCACTTCCGTTTCTGAGAATTTGGGATCCTCACATTCGATGACCAGGAAAAACCGGTCATGCGTGGCCAGGGCGAATCGCCGGTTTTTCAACAGCGGATGATAGAGCTTGGGCAACCGATTCAAAAACAGCATGCCAAAAAGCGAACCGAAGGCGCCGAGCAAAATCGTCAGTTCGTATGATGGTGGAAATGCGCCGTAAGGGCTGAACATCGGTTTGCCGCCGACAATGATTGGGTAATCGTAGGCATTGGTGAACCAGATGAGCAACATGCCGCTGGTGTAACCGATCACTCCGCCGAGGAAGGCAAACCAGCCCACCTTGGAGCTTTTCAAGCCCATGGCGCGGTCCATGCCATGGACCGGAAACGGGGTATAGACATCCCAGCGCCGAAACCCGGCGTCTCGCACACCCTCGGCCGCTTGCAGAATCCCCGCCGAAGTGTCGAACTCCGCGATGATTCCAAAAGGTTTGCCGCTCTCGTCCATCAGTGGCGCCCTCCCGCTTTGGCTCCGCCGAGCGGATGATGCGGGTCCGCCTGGGGCGTGACACCTTTCACCTCCGCAATGGCGATGATGGGCAGAAACCGCATGAACAAAAGGAAGAAGGTAAAGAACAACCCGAACGTGCCTACGTAGGTCAGAATATCCACCCAGCTCGGCATGTAATAACCCCAATTCGAGGGGAGGAACTCGCGGTGGAGCGACGTGACCACAATGACGAACCGCTCAAACCACATGCCCACATTTACGAGAATGGAAAGAACGAAAACGATAATCAGGTTCGTCCGGATTTTTCTGAACCAGAAAAGCTGCGGCGTAATCACGTTGCATGAAATCATGATCCAGTAGGCCCACGCATAAGGACCGGTGGCGCGATTCATGAAAGCGTAGCGCTCATAGGGGTTCCCGCTGTACCACGCGATGAAAAACTCCATGGCATAGGCGTAGCCAACAATCGACCCGGTCGCCAGCGTCACTTTGCACATCAATTCGATGTGCCGGACCGTAATCACATCCTCCAGTCTGCAGATGGTGCGGATCGGAATCAGCAACGTCAGCACCATGCCGAAGCCGGAAAAGATGGCGCCAGCCACGAAATAGGGCGGAAAAATCGTGGTGTGCCAGCCGGGCAACTGCGAAACCGCGAAGTCCAGGGACACGATACTGTGCACCGACAGCACCAGCGGCGTGGAAAGGCCGGCCAGGATCAGGTAGGCCTTTTCATAGTTGCTCCAGTGCCGGTTGGACCCGGTCCAGCCAAGGGCAAACAATCCATACCAAAACTTGCGCGCGATGCTCTTCGCCCGGTCGCGCATGGTGGCCAGGTCCGGGATCAATCCCATGTACCAGAAAAGCACCGAAACCGTGAAGTAGGTCGAGACCGCGAATACGTCCCACATGAGCGGCGAACGAAACTGCGGCCAGACGGCATTGGCGTTCGGAATGGGAAAGAGCCACCAACCCAGCCAAAAACGCCCAATGTGGATGAGCGGGAAGATGCCGGCGCACATGACCGCAAAGATCGTCATCGCCTCGGCCGCGCGGTTGATCGACGTTCTCCAGCGTTGCCGAAGCAAAAAGAGAATGGCCGAAATGAGCGTCCCGGCATGTCCAATACCGATCCACCAGACGAAGTTGATGATTGCCCAGCCCCACATGACCGGATGACTCAGGCCCCACACACCCACGCCCGTGGAAACCAGGTAGGCGATCATGCAGAAGCAAAGGGCCATCGTCCCGAAGCTGATGATGAAGGCGATCCACCACCATGTCGGAGTTTTGCCTTCGGCAATGCCCGCAATTTTATCCGAAAGCCAGCCGACGCCGCGCCCTTTCCGGACAAGCGGCGGGCGCACCAGCTCCTGCGGCGTGGCCGGCGCGTCAATGGTCGGATGAAGAGCAACCTCAGCCATTAGTGCGCTCCTCCCTTTTCGCTTCCATCACCGGAACCGTGCCCGGCTTTCTCCACGCCGAACGGGTCTGAATGTTTCGCTGCATACTCCGCCACGGTTAAAGGCTGCTCGTAATAATCCGGCATCTTCTCGTTCGGGTTGCGAATGCGCGCCAGATAGGTCAAGCGCGGTTTGGTGGCCAGAAATTCCAGCACGGTGTAATCCCGCTGCTGCTTCTTCAATTTTGATACACGCGCATTGGGATCGCTGATATCGCCAAAGACGATGGCATCGGCGGGGCAGGCCTGTTGGCAAGCCATTTTGATGGCGCCGTCCGGCACCGCGATGTCTCCCGAGTTCCTGGCCTGGACCTTCTGCGCAATTTTCGCCGCTTCAATTCGCTGGACGCAGAAGGTGCATTTTTCCATGACGCCGCGCATGCGAACGGTCACATCCGGATTGCGCAACATCTTCAGAAGCTCCCATTCATCCTCCGCTTTGCTCCCTTTCGCGGGCTCTTTGACCCAGCGTTTCAGCTCCCACTCGCCGTCGGTTACGCTGGTGAACGGGCTCTTATAAAGCTCGTTCAGCGGACGGCGATTGTAATCGAAGTAATTAAAGCGCCGGACCTTGTAGGGGCAGTTGTTCGAGCAGTACCGCGTCCCCACGCACCGATTGTAAATCATCAGGTTCAGCCCCTCCTTGTCGTGCACGGTGGCGTTCACCGGGCAAACACTTTCGCACGGGGCCGCTTCGCAATGCTGGCAAAGCATCGGTTGAGTCACCACCTGCGGATCAATCACGGTTCCCGCATAATAACGGTCGATGCGCAACCAATGCATTTCACGGCCCTTGGCGACCTGCTCCTTGCCGACGATGGGAACGTTGTTTTCGCTCTGGCACGCCATGACGCACGCGGAACATCCCACGCACGCCGTCAAGTCGATGGACATTCCCCAATGATGCCCCGCCGTTTGTTCGAGCCGATCGAGCGGGTTGGGATAAAGCGGGTTCGAGTTCCGCGGCTCCTCCATGTCCATTCGCCGCGGGAAATCCGGATGCTGCCGGTAGGTGGCCAGGTTGGCTTCGCGTACGATTGGACGGCCTTCCATCGCCCAATGGTTTTGCGTCGTGGCAAGCCGATGCGTCCGGTCCGTCCGGCTCAATTTGCCGCCCGCCGCCACATACATCTCATTCGAGGTGCGCAGAACGTAGGCATCGTAACCCACCGCATGCCCAATGCGGCCGGTGCGGCTGCGGCCATAACCGAGCGCCAGAGCCACCGTGTTGTCAGCCAGGCCAGGCTGAATCCAGAGGGGCCCTTCGATGGTCTGCCCGTGAAGCTCCAATCTGGCAACGGGCACCTCGAGTTTGCCCTTCTCCTCATCGCGCACCTGGAAGCCCAGCTCGTGCGCGGTCCGTTCACTGATGAGAATGACGTTGTCCCAGGTCATTTTCGTGACCGGGTCGGGCATTTCCTGGAGCCACCCGTTGTTGTTGTAACGGCCGTCATCCACCCGGGCGTCGCGATAAAACACCACTTCCAGGCTTTGCGCAGTGGCCGCGGGAATTTGCCTGGCTTCCTGGAGAATTCGATCGACGTTCTCAGGGAGAATCGACGCCGCCTCGTCGGGCTTTGCCGCCGAGTCTGAGAGGAAACCGTCGTGCAGAAACTTCTTCCACTCCTCTTCGCCGCCGTTGCTCAGCGCAAGGAATGTGTCCCGCACGATATCGTGCGGGTTCGTGCGGGAAAGCCCGCCGAGCCGCGCCAAAACCTCAAGCTCGGTCACACCTCCAAAAAGCGGCGCAATCAGCGGCTGAACCGGCGCCAGTGTTCCATCGCTGGTCCGAACATCGCCCCACGATTCGAGATAATGCGCCGCGGCCAGGTCCCACTGCTCGGGCTTCTCCACGTCGGTTCGGTAAAGCCGCGGATGCCACGATGTTTCATCCGCATAGTATCCGAGCCGGATCACGGTTCTGGCTTTCCCTTGCGCCTCTGCCCATTTGAGGTCAAACGGGGCGTTGTAGGCAGGGTTGCCTCCCAGGATCACCAATGTTTCGACTTCCCCCGCGTCGAGAGATTGCGCCAGTTCCCGAATATCCCGCGCGGGCATCAGAGCGGTCTGCTGAAAGAAAACGGTCTGGCCAATGTTGCCCAAGGCGGAATTGAGCGCATGGGCTGCCGCATGAACTTCCGGAGGCTGACGATACCCGGCCATGACCAGACAGGCGCCGCGATTTGCGGCCAGGTCGTCCGCGCATTCCGCAGCCCAGCGCCGCTGAGCATCTGAAAGCTCAACGCCCTCCGCCAGCCGCGATATCAACGCGTTGCCAGGTACGATGTTTTGCGCCACGACCGCCGCAATCGCCGCCACCGTCCCGGTGGGCAGACGCAACCGGTGGTCGGCATTGAAGCCGGTCAAGGTCATCAGGCCTTCCACCGCATAAAGCCGGTTTACGCCGTCTTCCGGCCCGCGAACACGGCGTCCGTTGATGAAATCGCGAATGTACCGGACGCTCTCCTGCTCCGAACCGATGAAATCACAGTCGAGCGACAAAATAACCCGGGCCCGGTCCAGCCGGTAATAAGGACTCGCCGCCCGCCCCGTCAGTTGCGCCGCGGCTTTTGCATTGGCATCCAAATCGATCGGCTCGTAAACATGCCAGCGGGCATTCGGCAGCCTGGCACTGATCTCTTCCTGAAGCCGCCGGCGCGAAGGCGAACCGCTCGCCTCCATTAAAAAGCTCAAGCCCCGTCCGCCGCTGCCTTCCGCGCGGCGGCTGACTTCGCCAAGGAATTCAAGGGCCGCTTCCCGCGGAACACTCGCGCCATTTCTGGCAAAGCGCTTGGCGCGGTCCGGATCATAAAGATTCAGGATCGAGGCCTGCGCGAAAACATCTGTCGCTCCCTGACTCGCCGGATGGTCCGGGTTGCCCTCAATTTTGGTAGGCCGCCCATCATGGGATTTGACCAGGAGCGGAAGCGCCCCATGGCGATTCGGCATGGCCGTGGCGTAAAACTGCGGCACGCCGTGGATGTAATGCTCCGGACTCTGCCCGAAAGGCATGATGTGTTCCTCCGGACGGCGGCATCCGGTCACGCCAAACCCAGCCAGAAGGAACGACGCCGACATGATCTTGACGAAGTGGCGGCGCGAGACCGGGTCGGTCCATTCGCTCGCATTTTGAGGAAATTCGCGCTCCATCCATTGGCGGAACTCGGGCGTCTCCGCCACTTCATCCAGGCTGCGCCAGTATTTCGGGCCCGTTTCCGGTTCAGGGCATGGTGGCGGTATGGTTTTCATCGATGACAAGCGGAACAATTGTCGAGCGACTGAACATTCCAGGCCGCGACCAGGCGCTGGCCGTGAATCTTCTGCAAACGCGCAGCCTCCTTCGGATCGTCGCTCCATGTCCAGGCCAGGTCGGTGACCTTATCCAATGGCCGGATGCGCATGGCCGGGTCTCGATGGCAATCCAGACAAAACGACATGCTCAATGGCTTGGCGTGATAGACCTCGTCCATCAGGTCGATCCGGCCATGGCATTCGACGCAACTGAAGCCGCGGTTGACGTGAACGGAATGGTTAAAATAGACGTAGTCGGGCGTCTTGTGGATTTGCACCCAGGGAACCGGCTCGCCCGTCAGCGCGCTTTCGCGGATCAACGCCAGGCGCGGATCATCCTTCAGCACCTGGTTATGGCAATTCATGCACACACCGGCCGCAGGAATGTTCGAATACCAGGATTTCTCGACCGCGCTATGACAGTAGCGGCAGTCGATCCCGAGCTGATCGACATGAACGGAGTGGGGAAAAGAGACCGGCTGAACAGGCTGATAACCCACGCGCGTGTATTTGGGCGTGAAATAATACCAGACACCGGCCGTCACCGCCGTGCCAACCAGCAGCAACACAATGATGAGGTAAAGCGGCAACCGGTTCGTCCACCTGGGAAAGATATCTGACATCGTTCAGTCCCGTTTAAACCATCACTGCCGCCCGATTGCGCGCCGCCATGCGAAAGCCGGTGATTCTTCCCAAATCGCTCTTGAGGTCAACCGATTTCGTCGCGCGCCAATCCATATCGAGTTTTCTTGTCCTGCGGCCGTGCAGGATAAGTTTATCTTTTCCTGTCCTGAGGATGATTAGACTAGCCTTTGGTGGCGCCGCAAGCCTCTTTCCCGGGTGCGGCGCAGTTTTTGATTCGGTTAATGATGGGGATTAGCTGGCATGTTGAAGCAAGGCCGCCTCCGCGCGGCGGAAGACCCTCAGGCAAAGCGAAGCACCGGCCTGCAAGCCGGGCGAACGTCGCGCAGCTTGTCCCGATCGTCGAGTTGGCGGCAGTGTCCCTTTCTGAAATCCCTTTCACGCTTCGCATCGAGCTCCACGAAACGGGCGGAGAATCCGGAGCGCCCGCTCCCAATGACTCGGGTTCTAACGAATTCGCCCAAGCAGTTCAACCTTCAAGTTCGGGCCTGTTCTACGACGCGGCTGTGCTCGGCATTTGCGCCCGGCTCGGCATCGGCTATGAGCGGTTCGACCGCGTTCTTTAACCACGGCCGGCAGAATCGTCCTGGAAATTGCGGCGAATTGTTAGGTCCCCGTCATATTCTCAGCCCCAATTCCTGGAATTTCTTCAACGCCTCGGCGTTGCCCCGCGCATCGTCCACCGGATTGTGCGTGTGCCGGGTGACACGATACAGCCGCTGGCGGCGCGCTGGCGCCTG
>CAZCUL010000266.1:0-3030 GCA_964501475.1 uncultured Verrucomicrobiota bacterium
GATCGACGCTGCACGCCTGCGCGATCTCCTCCGTACGCTGAAAGGCCTCGGGCCAGGGGATCAGCTTGCGCATCGTCTGCTCGTCCTTCAGGTAGGCCTCGGCATTTCGCGGTCGTTCCGGATGCGGATCGAACACCGTGATGCCGTTCCGGATGCATGTCATCAAGTCGTACCGACGGTAGTGCTCCGACACGGCAAAGCGCACGTCGCCCGTCACAGCCATCGGAATGCCCGTCTCCTCGGACAGGGCGTGCAGCCGCCCATGAGCTCCTGGGGGTTGATGATCAACGAGGGTGCGAAGGTCATGGATCTGGCGCCGTGGCAACTCATCTTTCCGGGTCTGGCGCTGGCGCTGACGTTGTTTTCGCTGAACTTTTTGGGAGACGGTCTGCGCGATGCCCTGGATGTTCGCGCTTCGAAGGATTGAAGGAATGAAGGAAACAGAATTCCGGGAACACGACGAAACGCAGATGCCGGGCAAGACAGCTCTCATCGCCCATGCCACTCCTTGACGTCAAAAACCTGCGCACCTACTTCCACACCCGCGACGGCATCGTGCGGGCGGTGGATGGCATTTCGTTTCAAATCGAGAAAGGACAGACGCTGGGCATCGTGGGTGAATCCGGTTCCGGCAAGTCGGTGACCTGCTATTCCATCATGGGGTTGATCCCCCAGCCGCCCGGACGCATCGAAACCGGCCAGGCAATCTTTGATGGCGTCGATCTCCTGGCCGCTTCGAACAGGCAGTTGCGCGGTCTTCGCGGCAAGCGCATTTCGATGGTCTTCCAGGACCCGATGACGTCGCTGAATCCCTACATGCGGATCGAGGACCAACTCATCGAGCCGTTGATTATCCATGGAGACGGGGACGGAAAGGCCGCCGCGGCCCGCGCGCTTGCAGCGTTGGAAGCGGTGGGCGTTCCCGATGGCGCGCGGCGCATCAGGAGCTATCCCTACGAGTTTTCCGGGGGCATGCGCCAGCGCGTCATGATTGCGATGGCTTTGATCACGAAACCGGAACTGCTCATTGCCGACGAACCGACGACGGCCCTGGACGTCACGGTGCAGGCCCAAATCCTCGAGTTGATCAAGAAAATGCAGCAGGACCTCGGCATGGCGGTGATCCTGATCAGCCACGATCTGGGTGTGGTGGCCGGCTTTTGTGATCGGGTGCTGATCATGTATGCGGGCCGGGTTGCCGAGATGGCCCCGACCGACCGGCTCTATTATCATCCCAAACATCCCTACAACCGCGCTTTGCAGAAATCGATTCCAGCCCTGCAAAAGAAGGGTGTGGAGCTTTACACCATTCCCGGCTTGCCGCCCGATCTTTCGAAACCGCTTGAAGGGTGCCCTTTCGCCCCGCGCTGTGAATTTGCCCGGGACAAATGCCGCGCCGGAAAGATCGAATTGAGGGAGGTGGCGCCGGACCATTTTTCGGCCTGCTTGCGTGTGCAGGAAGGAGAGATTCAGTTGTAAATCTATGCCCGACGCATTTCTGGAAGTTCAAAATCTGAAGACCCACTTCGCGGTCGAGCGCGGGCTCATCTTCAGACGCCACCTCGGCACGGTCAAAGCCGTCGATGGCGTGACGCTGTCGCTGACGCAAGGCGAAATTCTCGGGCTGGTGGGAGAGAGCGGCTGCGGCAAGTCCACGTTTGGCCGCACGGTTTTGCAGCTCATTCCGCGAACCGAGGGAACGGTGCTGCTGGCCGGACGCAACCTCGCCGAGCTGAAAGGGCCCGAATTGCGGCGTGCCCGGGCCGATTTTCAGATGATTTTCCAGGACCCTTATGCGTCGCTTAATCCGCGCATGACGGTCTTCGACGCGCTGGCTGAGGCGATCCGTGCGCATAAAGATGTGCCCCGCGTGGAACTGCCGGTGCGCGTGGCTGAACTGATGAAAAAGGTGGGGCTTTCGCCGCGTTATATGCGCAAATATCCGCACGAGTTTTCCGGCGGACAACGCCAGCGCATCGCCGTGGCGCGCGCTCTCGCGGTGGAGCCGAAGTTGATTGTCGCCGACGAACCCGTTTCCGCGCTGGACGTGTCCATCCAGGCGCAGATCATCAACCTGCTTTTCAAACTCTCGCGCGAGATGAATCTGACCATGATCTTCATCGCGCACGATCTTTCTGTGGTCAAACACATCTCGGACCGCATTGCCGTGATGTATTTGGGCAGGATCGTCGAGCTGGGTCCGGCCACGCAGGTTTTCGAGCAGCCGCTCCATCCTTACACCAAGGCATTGGTCAGCGCCGTGCCCGTGCCCGATCCGGAAAAGGAGAAGGCGCGGCAACGCATCATCCTGAGCGGCGATCCCCCCTCCCCCATGAACCCGCCCGGCGGCTGCCCGTTTCATCCGCGTTGCCCCTATGTCATCGAAGACTGCCGGCGGATCGTGCCGCATTTGGAGGAATTCCGGGACGGCAGTGCCGCCTGCATTCGAGTGAAGGAGATCAATTGAGTCAAGGCGGGAAGCCCGCTGGTTTTCGCTATGAGGATCGCCGCTTTCCAGCCTGGGGTCGCTTCCGGACCGAATCCCTGAGCGACCGAAGAGGCTTGGGGAAGCTTGTTTGGAATCCTGGAATGCCGTTCCGTCTGGATTCAAGACCGCGAATGTTCCAAAGAAAACCGGTTCGGATCTTGTGAACCGACCACGCCATCTTTGTTTAGGACAATCATCTTATCAGCACTGCTGAAGCCGTGATTGTGGGGGATGGTAACATGTGCCAACCCGGACAGTCGCCGCACTTACGAGGACGTGCGCTAACCCTTCTTCTCAACCATTTTCCGAAACTCCGCGAACAACGGCGTGGCGTCGTGCGGACCGGGGGCGGCTTCCGGATGATACTGCACGCAAAAGACCGGCTTGGTTTTGTGGCGAAGGCCCTCGACGGTTTGATCGTTCAGATTGATGCGGTGGACGATGACGTCATCAGGCAGAGACTTCGCATCGACCGCGAATCCGTGGTTCTGCGAGGTAATCTCGACCTTGCCCGAGCTGAGATCCTTGACCGGATGGTTGGC
>CAZCUL010000267.1:0-5739 GCA_964501475.1 uncultured Verrucomicrobiota bacterium
CGGCAGGTGCCTGGGGTGTCGCGGCGGGAAACCGTAGTGCTTGCCTGGCTGGATGTGCAGCAACTCGTCGAGCGGGTTTCCATTCGGCAGCCAGGTGGCGCCTTCCTGATCCGTGGCAAATAGATCACCAGCCTGATTGAACGCCAGCGCGCAGGTGAACCGCACCCCGGTGCAAACGGTCTCGCGCATCGTGAAGTCGGGACTGAGCCGTTGAATGGTGCCGTGAATATCGTCGAGGCTGTAACTGGCCTGCCCGGTCGCGCGGTCGATGAGATACGCATCCGCGAAGTTGGCGCAACCGAGGCCGAAATAAACCGAACCATCCTTCGGATCCACGGCCAGGCCGAGAGTATCGACGCCGTGGGAGAGCTCAGGCCAGCCCGTAGCGAGAATCTTTTCTTCGTCGGCGCGGCCATCGCGGTCTTTATCAAGAATCAGCGATACCTTGCCTTTGCTCGCGACGAAAACGCCGTCGCCCCGCGGGTCATCCTTCGCCGTCAGCGCCATGCCGAGGGGCGCGCGCAACGGGCCCTGGTCCCAGAAGAATTCAGACTTGTCTTCAAGACCGTCGCCGTCGGTGTCAGTCAGCAAATGAATGCGGCCATCGTAACCGAGCCCGACCAGTTTGCCGTCGTGCCGGTAGCGGACGTTGTTCAAGTTCCCAATCTTGAGCGGCAATTCGTGCGCGGCGAATCCAGGCAGGAGCAGTTGAACCACCGGCGGGTCTTTCACCGTTTCAAGCGCGTGACCTTTTGCGCCACGCAGGAGCGCATTGAGCGCGACTGTCCTGGCCAGCAGGGCCTGCTCGATGTTTCGCCGTTCATCATCGCTCAAGGCGCGGTTGTAAACCAGCACCTCGGCGATAGCGCCCCCGAAGAATCCTTGTGCGTAGGGCGGTTGACTCGGGTCGTTCGAGTAAAACCGCGCGCCAATGGTGATTTGGTCCAATCCAATTTCCGACCCTGCCCGGTCGCGGTCTCCGCCTTTGAAGCCATCGAGAAAGACCTCCGTGCCCGGGCTGCCGGCCTTTGAACGGGCTGTGAATACATGAAAGTCGCCGAAGGGCCGTTCCGCCGCGTTGAAGAAGCCGGGCAACAGCAGGTCGCGGAAACCGGTCGCGCCGGCGGATTCCACGTTGAGCACGCTCAGTTCCCTGGTCGCATTCGGTCCGAAATCGAAGTTCAACCCGCTTGAGTAATCGTTTCGACCAGTCTCGGCAGTCGCGAACAAGGCTGAGAAATTCCCATTGTTCGTGGCGGGAGCGGCCAGGAGAAAGACCGTAATGGCCGAAGCCGACCGACGCGGCACACCGAGGGAGAGAAAGTCATCCCTGCCGTCGAACTTGAGATATGCCGCGTCGCCGCCCGAAATGAACGCGGGGCGTCGTTCAGCAACCGGCTGGATCAGTTGCCAGCGGTTGCTTGACGCATCCAGCAAGACGTCCACTGGCTGCAAGTCGTTGATCGGTGGCACTGACGCGCTCTGGCGCGCCGCAGCCTGCGCGGAGGCATCGAGCCAGAGGATGAGGCCCTCGCGCACCGGCGGTTCGGCTGAATGCGCCCCGGCCGTGGCCAACGCCATGGCGGACAATAGCGACTGAAGTTTCATGGACTTTCTCATCGAACCAGCTTCAGTGTTAAACGTTGCGCCGTTTTCCACCCGGTTTCAATTCCTTAACCACTCTTCGAGATGCTCCCGCACGAACGCATCGTCGTGCAAGTGAGGGTAAGCGGCATAAACGCGGTCGATTTCGGATGCCTGTCCCGGGCTGAGTGTCTCCTCAGGGTCCAGACACCAGATGCCTTCGAGCAATCCTTGGCGGCGCAAGACCTCGTGCAGACCCGCGATGCAACCCGCAAAACCGTTGGCTGCGTCAAAAAATGCGGCGTTGCAGTCCGTCACCTCCACGCTCCGCCGCAGAAGCTCCAGGGGGACCGCTTCGGTGGAGCGGACGGTTTGATGGCATTCGTCCAGGAGCCTGGCTGCCTTTTGCGTCCATACCGCCCAATGCCCGAGCAACCCGCCCACCATCGAGCGCTCGACCACCTCGTCCTCAATCTGGAACCGATACGGCGTCAGCAGGTCGAGCACGATGTTGTCGTCGTTGCCGGAATAAAGCGCGATGTCGTCCCGCCCCGATGCGGCGACGGCGCGAATGACGTCGAGCGTTTGGTAACGATTGAAGGGAGCGATCTTAATGGCAGCCACGTTTTCGACCTCGGCAAATCGCCGCCAGAATTGGTAGGAAAGCAGCCGGCCGCCCACGGCGGGTTGCAGATAGAAGCCGACCAGCGGAATGATTTCGGCAACGCGCCGGCAATGACCAATCAAGCCGTCTTCGTCGGTTTCTTTCAACGCCGCCAGGCTGAGCAACGCCGCGTCATAACCGAGTCCGCGCAACAGTCCGGCTTCGGTTAGCGCCTGCGCTGTCGCTCCACAAACACCGCCGATCAGGACAGTGGACGTGGATTGCTGGCTCCGCCGCGCCTCTTCCGCAGCGAGCGTCAAAACGGGCTGGAAGAGCCCGACCCCCGGGTCGCGAATCGCGAATTGCGTTGTATGGACTCCCACGGCCAGGCCACCGGCGCCGGCGGCCAGGTAATAGCGAAACAAGGCGCGTTGGCGGCGTTCGTCGAGCTTTCGGGCGGCAGTCAGAGCAAGCGGACAGGCGGGAATCACCAGTCCTTTGCGCAGCGCAGAGTGGACCTCCGGACGCAGGGTCATCATCCGCTAAAACTTCCCGTCGTTCACTTCGAAGTGAGTGGGCTTGCCCAGGGTCGCGCCGCCGCGCATCACCCAGTCAGCAATCCATTCGATCAATTGGTCTGGAGCAACGCGCGGGGGATCAAACAACTGATGGGCCCGCCCCGCGTTGCTGAGCAGCGCCACCGGCGAAGGTTCACCGGTAAAGCGGACCGGCTTGCCCATGAAGCGCGCGAATTGTTCGCAAACTTCACGCACGCTCAGACATTCGCGGCCCGTTACATTGATAACGAATGGCGGGCTTGACAGATGGCCGAACGCCTGCAGCGTCATCGCGTTCGCGTCGCCCTGCCAGATGATATTGAAATGAGCGGTTTCGAGGCGGACGGGCTCTCCGGCGAAGACCTGTTGCGCCAAGTCCACCAGAATGCCGTAACGCAGTTCGCAGGCGTAGTTAAGCCGGATGAGGGCGAGCGGTATTTGCCGCGATTCTGAAAAATGCTGGAAGACGCGTTCGCGGCCCAGGGCGCTCATGGCATACTCGCCAATCGGCGCGGGCGCATCTTCCTCGCGTGACCCTCCCGAATCCGCCCGCATGAGGCCATAGATGTTGCCTGTGGAGAAAGCGACGATCCGGCTCCGGCGATACTTTTGGCAGACCATGCCCGGCAACCACGTATTCATAGTCCAGGTCAAGCCCGGCCGATTGCTCGCGCCGAATTTCATGCCGGTCATGTAAATGACATTGGGCGCATCAGGCAGCGCCGCCAGTTCGGTCTCATCCAGCAAATCCGCCCGCATCGTTTCGATGCCGTGAGCCCGCAACTCTGTTTCCAGCCCGTCCGAGGAGAAGCGCGAGACGCCAATGACCCGGCGGCGCACGCCGGCCATGTCCGATGCGCGCCTGGCCATTCGCGCCAGTGTCGGTCCCATTTTCCCGCCGGCGCCCAGAAGAAGGAGGTCTCCTTCGAGGCGCCGCATTTGTTCGATGACGCCCGGCGTCGGTTCACTCAGCAGTTGCTCGAGCGATTCCACGTCCGTGACCAGCGCTCCTTTTCCAGGCAGTTCACGAGTGGTCATGCCGTCTATCTCGAACAGATATCCCGAACCAGGGTCGCGTTTTCGGCGGCCTGATCGTTGAACTGCTGGTACATGCCCACGATGATCGCGTCGGTCGGTTTGATGTTTTTGAAAGCGGTTTCAAACGCTTGTCGCACCTGCGCCGGGCTGTCGATTCGGCGCCCGGCGGCAAGGATTTTGTAGGCCAGGCAAGGCTTGCGGGTTCCACGAATCGCCTGAAACATTCGCGGCGGATCACTCGGCAAATAGACTTCTCCCAGGGGCACTTCGCCTCCCAGCAGTCTGGCCAGTTCCTCCCGGGTGCGCGTCAGGTAGTAGAGGCAGCACATGTAGTAATCCACATCCCAGCCCTTCTCTTCGGACAACTCGATCAGGGCCGGGTTGTGCGCCGAAAGACCCACGAGCGCTCCCGTGTCGCGAATGCGCTTGAGCAAGTCGGCGAGGATGCCGAGCTTGTTCTGCCGGTGGAGATGCTCGGCCAGGGCGCCGTGCGGGGCGATCCCAACAGGCTTGCGTTTGGCGGCATCATTGATCATGTGCGGTTTCTCGTGCCAATCCGGTTTGCCCAGGCAAAGCCAATGCATCCCGCCGCCCGCTTCCCGATAATGATCAAGGTCGGCAAGGGTGCGCTCCGCATAACTGTTCTGCCAGGTGTTGATGCCTTTGGCTTCGCAGCGCTGGAGCAGCTCGACGACCCGCTCCGGCGTGTGCCAGGCCTTCTGATGCGCGCTCAATAAGCGGTTGAAATGCGAATGGCCGTAGATGGGATTGCCGCCAATGATCAGGCGCGTGACCCGATGCGGGCCAAGCTTGACCGTGGGCAAGAGCGGGTCGGCAGCGGCTGCTTCAGGAACCTGAGCGAGAGCGGCGGCGCCCGCGGCCATTCCGGCGGCGCACTGGAGGAACTGCCGGCGAGTTGGTTGCGTCCGCGGCGGAAGGGCAGATTGCGCCGCCCGTTTGGAGGCCGAACCGTCCTTTTGTTTTGCGGTGGTGTTCATAATGGTGGTGCTTACGTGATGGAGGGCAAGGCAAAGTCAAGTCATGGGCATGCCTCGATTGTGTGAGCCAGCACTCCAAAGTCAATGTCGCTGGCGGAGCGTGAAGCCCCTGAGCAAAAGAAAAAGGGCACGGCCTTTTCAAGCCGTGCCCGCAGTGGCCAAATGCAGTTTATGACCGAAGTCGCCTTCGGACCGCCCAGGCCAAGCCGCCCAACCCCAGGACCCAAAGCGAGATCACGCTCGGCTCAGGAACTGGAACAAAAGACGTAATCGTTTGCGCGAGCAGCGCCTTCCCGTTGTCGGTAAAGTCATCGAAGGTGTAGGGAATCGTGCCCCCGCCGCCCGTTTCATGATAACGATGTCCTGCAAAGAAAACGCGGTCGCCAGCCGGGGTGGGCCCGCCGCTATAAAACGCAGTTCCGGCGTCCCACTGGGCAATAGCCACGTCGCCGTCCGGAGTGGTGGCAATGACCGTTCCGTTGCCGGCGTCTGTCACACCGAGACGTGACAGTGAAGACGCGGGATTGAAGATCTCCGTGCCGCGGCCGTCCACAAACGGGTGGTTTGGCTCGGCGAAGACCAGATCGGTAACATCTCCTTCGTCAAGTGAAGTGCTGTTGAACCACATCCAACGCGAGCTCCGTGCGAGGTGCGGAGCCATGGAGAGGATGGGAGTGGTGAGGCCATTCCATCCTGAAGCATTTGAGGAATTGAAGCAGAGCACCGCGCGCGAAGTCTTGAAGAAGTGCGAGCATTATCGACGGCACTGGTTACTCAAGGGAGCGGTCGAGGAGACGAAGACATTCAAAACGATCACCAAAGGCGACCCCATCGTTCGGAATTATGATCACCTCGACCACAAATTCGACCAGTACAAGGCCGAGGCAAACCCGGCCGCGATGATCGAAGTCGGCCACGAGGACGAACGGCTTGCCCCACTCTTGAAGACGGCCCTCCA